>JALWRV010000080.1 GCA_027080545.1 Parvularculaceae bacterium | reverse complement strand
AACCGCCCCCCCCTTCGGGTCTTCAGCCCCATAAATCAGACGTCCAATTCTGGCCATGGAAATGGCACCAGCACACATGGCGCAGGGCTCTAAGGTTACATAAAGGCTGGTCTCGTTCAGACGATAGTTTTCCAATCGCTGGGCTGCCGCGCGCAACACCATAATTTCCGCATGGGCGGTGGGGTCGTGCTTGGTGATGGGTTGATTATGAGATCGCGCGATAACCTCCCCCGCCTTGACCAACACCGCCCCCACGGGCACTTCTCCGGCCTTCGCCGCCGCATGGGCCTCCGCCAGCGCCAGGGTCATAAAAAAATCATCTTGGGTCTTATCCATAGGCGAAACCTATCAGTGCCGCGCCCCCAAGGCCAGCCTTGCGCACGGTAGCCAGAGGCTGTGATAAGGATTATAAAGGGGGCTTATGTTTGGCCATGAAGGAACACCCAGTGCCCATCCCCATTTTCCCCTCCGCCTTCATTGACAAAATGCGCGCCCAAAAAGAATCCGAAGGCAAGAAGCCGCCCCATGGGCTGTGGGCTTTCTTGGGCGCTTTTCTCGCCCTTATGTTTGGCAATGCGGTGGGAGGGTTAGTCTTTTTCTTGTTCGGTGGCACCATGGCAGAGGGGCAAGCCATGCCAACGCCCATGTTTTCCTTCTTTCTGCTCGCAACCACCGGTTTTCCTCTCATTTTCGGTGTGCTCTGGATATTGTTTTTTGAGTGTCGCTCTTTGAAAAGTTTTGGCTTGAATATCAATTTGACAGGCCTGATGCGCATTGCCCGCGGGTTTTTACTGGGGGTTTTGGCGATGGGGTTTGGGGTTTATTTTTTAAGCGCCCTCGACATGGCCACGTTGAGTGCCCCGACCTTTCCGGCGGGGTGGGCTGGTCTATGGCCTTTGGCCTTATTGATCATAGCTTGGCTGGTGCAAGGTACTTCTGAAGAAGTTTTATTGCGCGGCATATTGTTCCAATCCATCGCCGCCCGCCACGGGCTAGTCGCCGGCTTGATTATCTCCTCGCTTCTCTTCTCTTTGCTGCATGGGCTGAACCCCAACACCACGCCCTTGTTCTTTGTTAATCTCATCGTTTATTCTTTATTTGCCTGTATTTATGTGCTGCGCGAACAATCACTTTGGGGCATTGCCGGTTTTCACGGGGCGTGGAATTTTGCCCAAGGCCATCTGTTCGGTATTCCCATCAGCGGCGCTGATATGGCGGCCGATCAGGTTATCCATGTAACTCCCACCGGACCAGAGCTGATAACGGGCGGGGCCGCGGGGCTGGAAGGCGGGTTGGCTGCTACCCTGGCGCTTATTGTTAGTGCGGGAGTGGTTTTATTGTTGACCAGAGGCGACCAGAAGGGCACGAGTGAGACCGCAACCCAATAGGCTTTCCAACAGGCTTTTTATGAACAACCCCTCTTTTGCCGAACAGGCCGGTGATCGCATCGCCAAATATCTTGCCCGCGCCGGGGTGTGCTCGCGCCGTGATGCGGAAAAGCTCATCCTTGAAGGCCGCGTACGGGTCGATGGGAAAGTTCTGGAAACCCCGGCGGTAAAAGTTACGGGCATGGAAGATATTCGCGTCGATGAGGTGCGCATTGCCATCGCAGGACCGGCGCGGCTTTGGCGCTATCACAAGCCGGACAATCTGGTCACCACCCATAAGGACCCGCAAGGACGCACCACCGTGTTTGAAGAATTACCCCCCGCCCTTGGCCGGGTTATCTCCGTGGGGCGGCTTGATTTGACCACCGAAGGATTGCTGTTATTGACCAATCATGGGGGGCTGGCGCGCCATATGGAATTACCGGCCACCGGATGGTTACGCCGCTATCGGGTGCGCGCCTATGGGCAAATAAGCCAAAAACAACTTGATGGATTGGCGGCGGGGGTCACCATTGACGATATTGATTATGGACCGGTGAAGGCCAATCTTGAATCCACACAAGGGTCAAATAGCTGGCTCACCGTGGCCATTCGTGAAGGCAAAAACCGCGAAGTGCGCGCCATCATGCGCCATTTGGGGCTCACCGTTAATCGGCTCATTCGCACCGCCTATGGGCCGTTTCAATTGGGCAAACTCCCCAAAGGGGCAGTAGAAGAAATTCCCGCCAAAACCATCCGCGAACAGCTTGGCCAAAAAATATCGGCCGAATTTGGACTTTAACCCATGCGTATTGTTGGTGGTCGCTATCGCGGCCAAGCCATTACCGCCCCCAAAGGTCTCTCTACCCGCCCGACCACCGACCGGGTGCGGGAATCCCTATTCAACATTCTTGATCATGGCCTGCGCATAAAGTGGGAGGGGGTGCGGGTGTTAGACCTGTTTGCCGGTAGCGGGGCGTTAGGACTGGAGGCTTTATCACGGGGAGCGGATTTTTGTTTATTTGTAGAAAACACGGCCCCCGCACGCGCCGCCATTCGCCAAAATATTGATCATCTGGGCTTGTTCGGCCAAACTCGACTGCATCGGCGCTCCGCGATCCATTTGGGCGTACGCCCGACCGCCACGGGCGACAGGTTTACACTCGCTTTTCTCGACCCTCCCTATGAACAAGATTTGCTCTTACCCTGTCTTGCAGGCCTTGATGAGGGCAATTGGTTGGCTGATGGCGCTGTGTGTGTGATTGAACAGCGGGCAAAAGAAACACCCGCCACCCTCCCTCCCTTCAGGGAAGTGGATCGGCGGGTGTTCGGGGATACGCAGATTGGCTTTTTACGCTACGCGAAGAAATAGCGCCAATATTCTGCACCCTGATTTATAAAATAGAACGCAAAGCGCGTTTTCGACGCTTGGGCACATTATCCAATTCATCGATAAATTGTTTGGCCGCCTCCTTATCAAGTCCGGTTACCTCGCTGGCAAAGGTGCGGGTGCCGTCCTCATCTACCCAATCATATTCTGATTTCATGGTTTGGCGCCCACCCTCAGCCACAATGATTTTGCTCATATCCTCTCCCTTTTTCATGACAAAGATCTGGCTATCATCATCGCTTTCTAAGGTCGGGGGTGTTGGCGGGCTGGGCGGCACCGGAAAGTCCATATCGACATCTGTCCCGTCTGCATTTGTGGTCGTGATGCGCACGGTTTTACTGAGTGTGATGGTTTTCGTTTCACCCGCGCCCTCTTCTTCATCCTCTTCCACGATAATCACGATATTTTTTTCATCGCTTTTACCCTGCGACTCCACCGCATCGGGATCTTTTTCTGTCCCTTTAAAAGCGACATCATCTTCCTCAACCCATTCATTATCGCCGGATATTTTATGCACCTTGATGCGGCGCTCGCCTTGCATATCCTCATCGACTTCAATGAGAATATGATGTTCACCAGAAGCACCCTCTGCCCCCCTATTTTCTTCAGCCAGTAAGCCAATATAGCTGTCTTCCTTGAGATAACCCACTTGTGGGGGCTGCGGCATGGTTTGCTTTAAAGTTGCCAGCGCCTGTGCGGCCTCCTCTGCTGCCAAGGTGCGCCATTTCTTGCCTGAACGAGAAACCGCCATCACATTTCCATCGGCGGTATTTTCTATAGCAATGGTCTCTTCGTCTCCCTCAATCTTACGATAGATAGCGAAAAGCTCTTGAGAAACCTCGGCTGGGCTAACCTCGACAGTGATTTTTTTACTCGTGTCATCGGCAATGGCCACCGAAGGAAGTGTTGCAAGCGCCATCAGGCGAACGGCCAAAGCCCCTGTGGCGATTTTTTGAGATCGTTTCATCCTATTCCCTTTCCTTTTATCCACCGATTATTTGCCAAGTTTGCTTAGTTTCCGTGGCGCAAACAAATTAAGCCTGCTTAAGTTATTGGAAAGGTTAGGCCGGGGCGCGGGTCTTTGCATCACCGCAATCACTTGCCTCTTTGGCAGCTTTATATTGATGATTGTCGCAATATTGCCGCAATTCAGGCTTGATTTCGCCGCGTCCATGGGCGACTCATAGGATGATTATTTTTATGAATAATCATACATAAATGTGTCTGGCTTTTGGGCGTGTGGAGATCGAAAGGCAGGCACATTTTTTTTGCAAACCAATTTACCTAGATGATAGGAGCGCCATTTCAAAAAAGACGGCCCCATGATTGGAGCCGTCTTGGTTGAGCGCTATGGGGTGATGAGAAGTTTAAGCCTTGCCCGCTTCTACATCCGGCCCGAATTGATTTTCTTCTCGTTGACCCGGCTGCACATACCAATAGATCAGCAACAAGATACCAATAATCGTAAGAGCAATTAGAAACCACCAGCCCGATTTTCCAATATCATGGAGACGTCGCACACTCAGAGCGATTCCGGGTATCAGCACCGCCAAAGAATAAAGCGTGTTGAGCGGCGAAATACCCCCTTCCACCGCACCAGAAAAGGCCAACGCATCAATAAACCCTGTAATAAAACCGATGATGAAGTTGAATAGAAATATCCACCAAAAGGCCCCACGGGAAGAGCGCCCCTGAAATTTTGCAAAATTTTTGAAAAAAAGTTGAATCGCCTCGCCAAAACCAACCTCGCGATGGGTGGCGGCCGCACCTGCTGTATCACTCATAATCGTTCCTCCTCGATTGACAAAAGAAAGCCTATTCACCAGTAGCACAGGCTAATCACTGGCTAATTTGTAAGGCTTTGCCTTACACCAGGCCGCACACACACGCCGGATCTTCCACGATCCGGCTACGCATAATCCGGATCTTCCACGATCCGCTCACAAAAAACCCGGATCAAAAATGATCCGGGTTTCTATTCCTCCGGGCCCTAAGGTCCGGCTAGCTTTTGCCTGAATGGGCGGTTTTTCATGATGTAAGGCTTTGCCTTACATCATGCCGCCCATGCCCCCCATGCCGCCCATGTCTGGCATTGCAGGTGCCGCACCTTCTTTTTTCGGTGCGTCGGCGATCATCGCTTCAGTGGTGATCAGCAAGCCTGCGACAGAAGCCGCGTCTTGCAGTGCTGTGCGCACCACTTTGGCCGGATCAACGATACCCATTTCCATGAGGTCGCCATATTCTTCCGTTTGTGCGTTGAAGCCAAATTTCTTATCCTTTTGCTCCAACAGCTTGCCAACAACGATTGACCCTTCAACACCGGCATTTTCAACAATCTGGCGCAAGGGCGATTGCAACGCACGGCGCACAATGTCGATGCCAGCCTGTTGGTCTGGGTTTTCGCCTTTGAGACCATCCAGAACAGCGGTGCCATAAAGCAGCGCAGTCCCACCACCGGGCACGATGCCTTCTTCGACAGCGGCACGGGTTGCGTTCAAAGCGTCATCGACACGGTCTTTGCGCTCTTTCACTTCAACCTCGGTAGCCCCGCCAACGCGGATAACAGCAACCCCGCCAGCCAATTTAGCCAGACGCTCTTGCAGTTTTTCGCGGTCATAATCGGATGTGGTTTCTTCGATTTGAGCGCGGATTTGCGATGTGCGGGCTTCGATATCCGCTTTTTCGCCAGCGCCATCGACAATGGTAGTTTCATCTTTGGAAATAACCACGCGCTTGGCTGTGCCCAGCATGTCGAGTGTGACATTTTCCAGCTTGATGCCGAGGTCTTCGGAAACTACCTGACCACCCGTCAAGATAGCAATATCTTCGAGCATGGCTTTGCGACGGTCACCGAAACCAGGGGCTTTCACCGCAGCGATTTTCAGGCCAGCGCGCAGCTTGTTGACAACCAAAGTTGCCAGCGCTTCGCCTTCAACATCTTCAGCGATGATAAGCAGCGGCTTAGAGGTTTGCACAACAGCTTCCAACAGCGGCAACATGGATTGCAGGTTGGAGAGTTTTTTCTCGTGCAAAAGAATGTAGCAATCTTCCAGCACCGCCTGCATTTTGTCTGCATTGGTGATGAAATAAGGAGACAAATAGCCACGGTCAAACTGCATGCCTTCAACCACATCCAGCTCGGTTTCGGCGGACTTGGCTTCTTCAACCGTAATCACACCTTCATTGCCCACTTTGGCCATGGCATTGGCAATCATGTCGCCAATTTCGCTCTCGCCATTGGCAGAGATGGTGCCAACCTGACGGATACCTTCAGCGCCTTCAACTTTAGATGCGCTGGATTTGATATCTTCAATGACTTTGGTCACGGCCAAATCAACGCCACGTTTTAAGTCCATCGGGTTCATACCAGCGGCCACATATTTGGCCCCTTCGCGAACAATTGCTTGGGTCAAAACAGTGGCGGTAGTGGTGCCGTCACCAGCGGTTTCGTTGGTTTGGGAGGCAACGGATTTAACCATTTGCGCACCCATATTTTCAAACTTGTCTTCAAGTTCGATTTCTTTAGCCACCGAAACACCGTCTTTGGTGGTGCGCGGCGCGCCGAAAGATTTTTCAATCACCACATTACGGCCTTTAGGACCAAGCGTGACCTTGACCGCATTGGCCAGCGTATCGACACCGCGCAGCATGCGCTCACGGGCATCAGCATTAAATTTTACTTCTTTTGCAGACATGAATTTTACTCCTCAAAATGAGATATGGGTTATGCAATAACGCCAAGAACGTCGGACTCTTTCATGATGAGAAGCTCTTCCCCATCAATGGTAACTTCAGAGCCGGACCATTTGCCGAACAGAATTTTATCCCCTTGCTTGACATCAAGCGGGGTGACTTTGCCGTCTTCGGATTTGGCACCGCTGCCCACGGCGATGATTTCGCCCTGTTGGGGTTTTTCTTGTGCGGTATCGGGGATGATGATGCCGCCCTTGGTTTTTGTATCTTCTTCAACGCGGCGCACCAGCACCCGATCATGAAGCGGTTTGAAAGCCATAGCGTGTTCTCCTTTGCAAGGCTCGATTAAAAATAATTAATAAAAACAGAATGATAGCACTTATTGTCGGTTTTAGCACTCACCGACCTAGAGTGCTGACAGAAGCTCAAGTAAGCGGCAGGCTTGGATTCGTCAAGGGGCGCAGGCGGGAAAAATCGCGCTGCCATCAACTGATTTGAGCCTTTTGTGAGGCTGGGGCGTGTTTTAGCCGGATCCCCTCCTAAAACCTGCCATAATCACCCCCCAAAACCCCCTTCATGCCCAGATTGTAACCCACATAGGTCACAAATCATGGGATAAGCCGACCAAGGGCGACAAGCCCATTACCCCCTGTCCCTTGTTCGGACCCAGATTCTAAGGAGATCAATATGCTAAAACGCTTCAAAACACCGCTTATAGCGCTCGCTGGCCTGTCATTCATTGCCACGGGCTGCACCACCCTCGATCCCTATACCCAGCAACCCAAACGCTCCAACGCCGCCCAAAAAGCCGCTGTGGGGGCGGTGATCGGGGCCGTAGCCGGGGCCGCGACCAACACGTCTGACGGCGAGCAAACCTTGAAAAATGCTGCCCTCGGGGCCTTAGCCGGCGCAGCCATTGGCGGAGCGATCGGCAATTATCAAGACCGCCAAGAAGCTGAATTGCGCCAGCGCCTGGAGGCCTCCGGTGTGCGTATCAATCGGGTGGGCGATACAATTGAATTGATCATGCCCTCCAACATCACCTTTGCGGTGGACCATGCCAATATCAACCCCAACTTTTACGAGACCCTAAACGCGGTGGCGATTGTGTTGGCCAAATATGATCAAACCGGCGTGTTGATCGAAGGCCATACAGATTCTACCGGCTCAGACGAATATAACACCGACCTGTCCGTGCGCCGGGCAGAGGCGGTTGGTAATTATCTCGTCGGCCAAGGGGTTTCCGTGCCACGGGTGCAAGCACTTGGCTATGGCGAAAGCGCGCCCATTGCCGATAATGGTACCGAATATGGCCGCCAACAAAACCGCCGGGTGGAAATTCAAATCGTGCCGCTCGAAGGCGGGAACTATCAAGGCTATTAAACCACGCCACGCCTTGCGAAAATCCATCCTTACGAAAATCCATTGGCCACAAAAAGCCATTGATCCAAATAGAACCGCCCGCTTACCATCAGCGGGCGGTTTATTATATCACCCCGATCTCGCGACCAAAATCCATATAGGAACGGGTTTTACGTTTCTCTTTATCTTCGGCACTGGGCGGGTTGGCCCCATAGTCAAAGCTAACGCCCGTCCCTTCGATGATGCGGTTCATAAAATTGAACAAGGCACAAATTTGTACCGCATCATACAGAGCCCGCTCTGACCAACCCGCCACATAGACCGCGCGCGCATCTTCGTCGCGCAATTGTGTCGGTAGCCGATTAAGTTTGGCCACATAATGCAATATGGGCTTTAACTTTTCATCGATCGGGGCACTGTCCACATCTGCCATCAGCGCCTCAATGGTGGCCTCGTCAATGCCAAAAACTTCCGCATATATTTTATGGGCCCCGAAGCAAAAAGTGCAGGCATTTAACCCCGACA
>JALWRV010000079.1 GCA_027080545.1 Parvularculaceae bacterium | reverse complement strand
GCCCCCAATAGGGCTCCACCCAATTGCGCTAAATTCCACCCTACAGCTTCCGGCTGACGCCCATAGGCATAAAGCCCCTGATGGTCAAAATAGGCCGCCGTAAACCCCAAATCGAGATGAGGCAGAAAGCGCCACGGTCCATAATCAAAGCTCTCGCCTGTAATATTCATATTATCTGAATTTAATACACCATGGACAAAGCCCGCTGCCATCCATTGCGCCGCCAGCTCGGCACTTTTCTCAATCACCCGATTATAAAACGCGACAAGGCATTGATCGCCTTCAAGGTTCAACAAGTCCGGATAATAATGGGCCACACAGTGCGCGATCAGCCGCCCCATGGCTTCATATTCTCCATGGAACGCCAAATATTGAAACGTACCAAAGCGAATATGCGAATGGCTCAACCGCACCAACACCGCTGAGCGGGTTGGGCTTGGCTCATCTTGCCGGATCAAGGCCTCGCCGGTCTCGATCACGCTAAAACTTTTGCTGGTATTAACCCCGCGCGCCTCCAGCAATTCACTGGCGAGTATCTCCCGCACCGCCCCTTTCAGGGTTAAGCGCCCATCACCGCCCCGTGAAAACGGCGTTTGACCACTACCCTTGGTCCCCAAATCCAAAAGCCGTCCCACCTCATCATAAACCTGCCCAAACAAAAACCCCCGCCCATCACCAATATCCGGATTATAATGGCGAAATTGATGGCCATGATATTTCAGCGCTAAAGCCTCTTTGAGATTATCCGGCAGCGGCTCAAACCGCCCGAAATGGGCGCACCATTGATCATCGCCCAAATCCGCCAATCCCACCTGCGCCGCCCAATATGGGTTGCGAAAGCGCAATTTCATCTCTGGGAAGTGTGCTGGCGACACCGCTGTGTAAAATAAATCACCCAACCCTGCATGAATGCGGGCCGGACGATAGGATGTGGAGCGCTTAATCATTGAATCCTTGTCAAAAATCCCTACCTTATAGATATATAACGGAGGAGCGTTTGGACATGACAGGAGCGAGAAAGCAACACCAGCCCCGCCTCTATCGTTCTTTTAATTTAATTTTATTGCTCTTGGGCATCATGGTCGCCATGGCCGCCGCCATCAAGCCTCTCATTGCCGACGCGCCCCGCCAAAACCAAGCAATTTTGCTAACATTGGATGGCCCCGTCACACCCGCCAGCGCTAATTATTTGGTCCGCGAAATAGAAACCGCCTCGCGCCAACAAGCCGACCTCATCATCATCGAAATTGACACGCCTGGCGGTCTGATGACCTCAATGAAAGACATCATCAAAGCGATTATGGCCTCCGACACACCCGTCGCCACCTATGTGTCGCCACAAGGGGCCCGTTCCGCCTCTGCCGGTCTCTATATCATGTATTCAGCGCATATTTCTGCCATGGCGCCAGCCACCAACACCGGCGCTGCAACCCCCATTGAACTGGGCGGCAGCGGCAGTAAGGACGAAAATCCCAACCAAGCCCCCGGCGATATTGTGCCTGACCCGCAAGCCACCCCGCAAAATTCTGATATGCCGAGCAAAGCTGATGATGGGGCTGATGAAGAGGCCACCCCTTCTGATAAGGCCACGCCGGACAGCAGCGATATTCCAGCCCTGTCTAATGAAGATGCCATGCGACAAAAAGTGATCAATGATTCGGTCGCCTATATTCGTGCCTTGGCTGAGGAACGGGGCCGCAATGCTGATTGGGCAGAATCAGCCGTACGCGAAGCGGTGAGCATTTCTTCAAACGAAGCGTTGAAGCTGGGGGTTATTGATTACATCGCCGAAGATCTCGACGATCTGTTGCAACAGATTGACGGAAAACAAGTGAAAACCCCCGCCGGCACCGTCACCATCAACAGCGCCGACATGATGGTCACTAAGGTCGAACCGGCTTTGTGGGAGCGCATATTGGGCTTTTTTGCAGATCCCAATGTCGCGGCCATTTTACTCACCCTAGGCACCACCGGCTTGATTGCGGAAATTTGGAATCCGGGCTCTATCTTTCCCGGCATGTTCGGCCTTATCTGTCTTTTGCTCGCACTCTATTCCT
>JALWRV010000078.1 GCA_027080545.1 Parvularculaceae bacterium | reverse complement strand
CCCATCCCCAAAAAATAACAAGGGCCCCGGGTCTCCTTCTAGGGCAAAATCAATTTCCGGTGCGGAAACTTGAAAATTGAACATCGCCGCTTTGGCAATTTCATAAAGATCTTCTTCCTGCATGATCGGTTCCGGCATCCGCGCAAAAGACGAGAACTCCGCCACCATACGGCCAATATCACCCACATGGCGAATGATGGTCTGTGTGCAGCGATCAAACACTTCCGGACTGGTGGATATTTCTTTGCGATATTTACGCTGCAATCGTTCAGCCGATAGCTGTATTGGGGTCAGCGGATTTTTAATTTCATGGGCAATGCGCCGGGCAACATCCCCCCAAGCGGCGTTGCGTTGCGCCGAAACAAGATCTGTTATGTCGTCAAAGGTCATCACATAATCATCGCCATCGCCGGAAACCCGCACACTTAACAAAACGGTTTGGCCACGATTGTTCAATTCCACTTGCCCGCTGGATTCGCGCTGTGGATTGGCGCGCGCGCTTTCAAAAATTTCGCAAATCTCCGGCGATATAGAGGCAAGGGTGGCACCGGTCAGGCGACGCGGCGAAGTGCCTAAAAATTCTGCCGCCGTACGATTGGCAATGGTCACCCGTCCATCGGCACTCAGCCCCATTACCCCGGCGGGAACCCCGGACAGCACCGCTTCAATGAAACGGCGTCGTTCATCCGATTTTTGGTTGGCGGAAACCAGATCATCTCTTTGGGTCTCCAATTGTTCGGTCATGTGATTGAAGGCTTGTGCCAAATCAGCCAGTTCCCCATCATTATGGCCGGGCTTGACCCGCGCCGACAAATCCCCCCCGGAAACGAGATTGGCCATATTGGCAAGCTTGCCAATGGGTTGCACAATCGCGTTGGAGACCAGCAAGCCCGCCCACACCGCCGACAATAAAATGATCAGCGCCAACAGTGAAAAGCCCACCAAAAAAATCACCCGTAAATTGGACAGGGTGCGCTGAAAGGCGGTGGAGCTATCGCGGAATTCCCGAACTGCCACAAGTTGAGAGGCAATCAACGGGGTCTCTTCCTTATAAGCGAGAATATAGCCTTCATTGAAGGGCTGAATTTTAAGTATCCCATAATAAAGGTCGAGCTTGGCGGGATCCACAGCGTTAAAATCATAGCGCGAGGCAATGTCTTGGCCTGCATCAAGCCGAGAAAAAACCGATGGCGCGGGTAATTTATACTTCAGCACCCGCGCCGGGGTAACTTCGGCCCGTAAAATAATTTTACGATCCCCATCCAGCAAATAAATCGCTGACCAACCGCGCACAATGGCTTGGCCCAACAAATATTGCCGCAACGTCACCGGCGCATTGGCATAGCCTTCGCTGGCTTCAAAATTCTGCACATCCAAGGCCAGATCCACCAATCCATTGCCCATTTGAATGGAGTTAGAGCCGAAATAGCCATTGGCCAGATTAACCGCATTGGTCACCGATCGGTTGATGCGGTCAATCAGTAAATCTTGGGTAATGCGCTGCAACACGATGGTGGAAAAGGTGAAAGTAATCACCGCGGGCGCAATCGCCACGATCGACAACAGAGCCACCAGCCGCGTATGCATCCGGGATCCCGCCCGACCGATGCGCCGATCCCGATAGATCCGCCACAGACGCAGACCAACAATGGTCATCAGAAAAACCGCCAGCAAAGCGCTGGCGGCAAATAAAACCGCCAACGGGGCCGTGGAGCCTTCGACAAAATTCAGCAAAAACAGGGCGGTGGCAAAAAAAATCACCATGGCCAGCCCCACGAGAACGAAAATCAGCAGCAAGCGCCGGGATTGCCCGGCAAAGCCCAACCGCCCGGCCAGCCCCCCAGATAGCTTATCCGAACTGGCCGAAACAGACTTGTCTTGTGGTAATGAAGGGTCACCGGGATGAGACAATTTAGCAACCACCTAAAACAACGTCGAAAAGCCTATATTGTCGCATCTGTTGCTCAATTTCAACAGTAATTGTTGCCTTTTTACATCATGAAAGGAAAGACCGTCATCCCGTGTGCTGCGCAGCACGCCCGTGATGCCTGCTAACCCGGGACCCAACTCTGGTCCCCTCCACCTGAAAGACCGGTTCGTCAAAAGGAAAATTTCAAAAAAATCAACCTCACGCGCTCCAATGCTTCTTTTCGAGATGGGCCCCTGCCTTATCCTGAGGAGCTGCATTCTTCGACAAGCTCAGAATGAGGGCAGCGTCTCGAAGGACGCAGGGGTGACGAGAGAACGATGTCAACTCATCTCCTCTTAGATGAGGATAACCGCGAAGGATGGAGAAAAGAAACCCCGTCTCATGCTACCTGCACCAACCGCATGCGCCACCATTCCTCATCCTCATCAAACACCGCTCCCAACAACGCTGCCACCTCGCTTGGATTGGTCGCGCGGCAGAGTAGCGACTTTGCCGCCCGGCGCAGCCTATCATCCTGAAATCCCGGGGCGTGATCAACAATGGCAGCGAGATGTTTGCGCGCCGTGCGCACCCCGAGGGCGCGCCCCATTTCCGGGCTAATTTTGTGGCCTTGGGCGTAATGGGCGACAATATCTTGATAATGGGCAAGGGCCATTTGTCTTTGTACCGCCAGCGCTGGCGCAACCACCTCGCCCCCATGGGCCAATGCCGCCGCCATGGCCCCAATCAGCCAAACCCGCCCCATGGCCGCCCGGCCGATCAAGGCTCCGGCGGCCCCCGATTGCTCCAAGGCCGTGCGCAAACTCGCCATATCCACAATGTTACCATTGACTAGAACCGGAATGGAGACCGCTTGCACCACCGCCCCCACCGCGTCCCAATGGGCGTGTCCCTTATAAAAATCACACCGGGTACGCCCATGAACGGCGATGGCTGCTACCCCCAGCGCCTCAGCCCGTTTTGCCAGTTCTGGCGCATTGACGGAGTGCCAATCCCAGCCAAGGCGCATTTTCAAGGTCACTGGCCGACTGGTGCCCTCAATCGTTGCTTTAATCAGGGCCTCCGCATGATCAAGGTCTCGCATCAGGGCCGAGCCGGACAATGCCCCCGTTACCTGCCGCGAAGGGCACCCCATATTGATGTCGATAATATCTGCCCCGGCCGCTTCCGCCAGCCGTGCCCCCTCCCGCATCCATTTTTCCTCACGCCCGGCCAATTGCATAATAAAGGGGAAAACCGCCCTATCCGACGCCGCCCGCAACACCATATCCGGACGCCCTCGCGACAATTCCTCGCATGCCACCATTTCCGATACCACCGCCCCGGCCCCGGCCTTGGCCACCGCGCGGCGAAACGGCAAATCGCTCACCCCAGACATGGGCGCAAGGAGCAGATTATTCTCAAGCCTAATAGGCCCGATAGAAAGAGATGGAGGGTCTTGATTCATAAAGCCGCTTTTACAACAAGGATAAAGTTAGCCTATAGCTATTCGACCACCCCCTTTCTACGGCCAAAGAGAAGAGTTTATGCCAAAAATTCACGCCCTCATCGTTGCAGCCGGACGCGGTAGCCGAGCCGGCGTTGGGGGACCGAAACAATATCGCCTAGTGGCGGGGCGGGCCGTCTTGGCCCACACGGCCTCAGCCTTTCTTGCCCATCCCCAGATTGATCGGGTGTCCATCGCCATCCATGGGGATGATCGCGCAGCCTATGAGGCGGCTATGGCCGACCTCAATGATCCCAAACTCTCCCCCCCCATTTTAGGTGGCGCTAGCCGACAGGATTCTGTGCGCTTAGGGTTACGCTCTATGGCCCCAGAGGCCCCTGACTTTGTGCTCATCCATGACGGGGCTAGACCTTTGGTCAGCGCTCAAACCATTTCCAACATCATCAAAGAAATAAACCAAAAACAAGGGGCAAGCGCGGCCTTACCTGTTCATGATACACTTAAGAAAGAACAATCAACCTATTGTGGTAAAGAGATAATTGAACGTGATCGATTATGGCGTATGAGTACCCCTCAGGGCTTTCCTTTCACCCCCATCCTCGCGGCCCATGATGCCTTGGAAAGCGAGAATTTCACCGATGATAGCGCCCTTGCCCTGGCAACCGGCTTGCCCGTCAAGCTGGTAGAGAGCAATCCGGAAAATATCAAAATCACCTTGGAGAAAGATTTTGCTATGGCTGAAAAACTTATGGGGTCTGCCTCGAACATTCGCACCATCACCGCCCAAGGGTTTGATGTCCATCGCTTCGGGCCCGGCGATGGCGTGATTTTAGGGGGGGTAAAAATCCCCCATGACCATGGTCTGGTTGGCCATTCAGATGCCGATGTGGCACTCCATGCCCTCACCGATGCGCTGCTCGGCTCTATATCAGCGGGGGATATTGGCGACCATTTCCCCCCATCGGATCCTCAATGGCAAGGGGCTGATTCCGCTCAATTCCTACGCCATGCTTGCACCCTATTATCTGCACAAGGCGGTACCCTCACCCATCTGGACCTCACCCTCATTTGCGAGGCCCCTAAAATAAGTCCCCACCGGGCAGATATGCAGCAGCGCATCGCCGCCATAGCTGGGCTTACCCCGGATCAAGTCTCCATCAAGGCCACCACCAGCGAGGGGTTGGGATTTACCGGACGCGGCGAAGGCATCGCTGCCATGGCCCTGGCCACTGTGACCTTACCGACAAAAAGAGGCTGAGATGGCATTTTCTCCAGAGATTATGGTCCTGGCCGAACAGGTTTTAGACTGTGCGCGGGCACGCCAAACTCTAATCCGCACCGCTGAAAGTTGCACTGGTGGCCTCATCGCCGGGGCGTTGACGGCCATTGCCGGTTCGTCCGATGTGTTCGACCGGGGGTTTGTCACCTATGCCAATGAGGCCAAGCAAGAGATATTAGGCGTCTCCAAAAACATGCTGGAAGAACAAGGGGCGGTCTCATCACAGGTGGCCGAAGCCATGGTTACCGGTGCTCTAAAATCCGGCCTCGTCCTTCGACAGGCTCAGCATGAGGCCTTCTCTGAGAACAATCCCGCACAAAGCATGCTCGCCCTCTCGGTCACGGGCATCGCCGGGCCTGGTGGCGGCACAAAGGAGAAACCCGTGGGTCTCGTCTGGTTCGGGTTGGGGCAGACGGGCAGCAGTCCCGCCAGCGTTAAACAGATTTTCCCGGATCGGGGTCGAGAGGCCATCCGCATGGCAGCGGTGACATTTGGACTAGAGCAATTACTTAAAGCCCTTAGCTAATCTCCCAGCCTTGCAAACGCTGCAATAAAAATGCGCGGTCAATTTTATCCGCTTGTGCACCCCAAATATGAGAGGGGTTTAATAGGCGCAAGGCAATCCAGGCCTCCCGCAAGGGGCCTTCCGGCAGGGCTATGGCCGCAAATATCAGCGCTGCCCGCTCGGCAAAAAGACGCTCATTCCCCTCACCAGCTTCTATCAGCCATGACCCCAAGCTCTCAAGAACCGCTATTTCTTTTACAATATCGTTTATGGCGTCAATAAAGGCTTCCCGCACTGGCTGATTTTTAAGTGCTCGTTGGATATCGAGGGCGATCACATTGCCCGAGCCTTCCCATATCCCGTTTAGCGGCGCGGTGCGATAGAGCCTCGCCATAGTGTTTTCTTCTACAAACCCGACCCCGCCCATGGCCTCAAGAGCTTCGCTCACCAGCATGGGCTGGCGCTTACAAACCCAATATTTAGCCACCGGGGTTAATATGCGCGACAGAAGATGGGGCGCACTACCCGCTGGCGCATCAAATCCCGCTCCAACCATCATTGACAGCGCAATCGCTGCTTCGGATTCCAACGCCAGATCCGCCAGCGTGTTTTCCATCAGGGGTAGGTCGATGAGCTTCTTTTGAAAGGCACTGCGATGGTGCGCGAAATGGTTGGCCAGATAGACTGCCCGGCGCATGCCCGTCGCCGATCCGCTAATACAGTCAAAGCGCGTATGATGGGCCATAGTCAAAATGGTGGCGATACCGCGCCCCGGCTCTCCCACCCGTTTGGCCCACGCCCCGCGATATTCAATCTCCGATGAGGCATTGGCCACATCGCCCATCTTATCTTTAAGACGCTGAATTTCGATCTGGTTGCGAGTGCCGTCAGGGCGCCATTTGGGCACTAAAAAACATGACAACCCCGCCTCCTCATAGGCAAGGGTTAAAAACCCGTCGCTCATGGGGGCTGAGCAAAACCATTTATGACCATAAAGCTCGGCTTCGCCCTCGGCCCCAATTTTGGCTTTTGTGCTATTGGCCCTCAGGTCTGAGCCACCCTGTTTCTCGGTCATGGCCATGCCCATGGTCAGGGCCTTTTTGCGTGGCATGGGCAGGCAGCGCTGATCATAGGCCGCCCGCAACAAGCCCGGCAGCCATTGATCCTTGGTCCAATCATGGCCCTTTAAAACGGCTGCGGCCGCATAACTCATGGACATGGGGCAACAGACGGACGTGTCTGCCCATCCCATAAGATAGAGCAAGGCTCCGTGGGTCGTATGCCCCCCGGCCCCTTGCGTCCAACCATAAGAAGCCACCCCGTTTGCAAGCCCCGTCTCCATCAGCTGATGATAGCTGGGATGATATTCAACCTCATCCAACCGCCGCCCTCTGGAATCAAAAGCCCGTAAAACCGGTTTGTTTTCATGGGCAAGGCGCCCATGCTCGGCCATGGCCACCCGACCGACAATTTTTCCGAAAGCGGCAAGATGGTCGCGATGTTTTTGTGCCGCTGGTGGTGTCGCCCCCGTGGCTATGGCGCGATCAAATGCCTCCCGGATGGCGGGATCAGAAAATAAATCAAGATCACCAATCAAGGGCGGTTGATTGGTTACATCATGGGTAGCAAGATGGTCACGCGGGGCAAAATCAGGCATGGGAATAAAACTAGGCCAGTCAAGCAGGCTTGGCAATTCACACGCTCACATGGGACCCCGCCCCTACGCCTTTTTCCCGTAAAGCGCATCAGCGCGGGTGATAAAGGCTTGGGCCATGCGCGAAAAGGCTTTATCCACTAATTGTTGAGCGGCCATCTGCATAAACATATTCTTGAACGCAAACTCAAGGGTAAAATCAATGGTGCAGCCCCCATCTTCATGGGGTTCAAAACGCCATGCATTGGTCAGATCCCGCAAAGGTCCGTCTTGATAACGCACAAGAATGGTGGGCGCCTCTTGATCATTCTCCCCGCGCCAGCCCGTTACATGAGAACGAAACTTTTCCCGAAAAACTTTATAGCCTACCACCATATCGGCAACCATCTCGCCACTGCCATCGACCCGCTGATCTGTGATAATCCGCAAAGCCTCGCACCATGGAATAAAGGTTGGATAAAGGGGTACATCCATCACCAGATCATACATTTGCCTTGGCCCATAGGGCACACGGATCCGCTCATGGTGGCGCTTCATGGGTAAGTCTTCCCGATTATCTAAGGGCCGCGCTGCGGGCCGCCCGTAACCGTGCAAAATCCTCCCCCGCATGGTGAGAGGAACGGGTAAGCGGGCTGGCCGATACCATCAAAAATCCTTTGGCACGGGCGATGGATTCGTAGGATTTAAATTCTTCCGGGGTAACAAAACGCTCAACCGGCGCATGTTTGCGGGTCGGCTGCAAATATTGGCCAATGGTGATGAAATCAATATTGGCGGCACGCATATCATCCATCACTTGCATCACCTCTTCCCGGCTCTCCCCCAAACCAACCATGATACCGGACTTGGTAAATTGCTGCGGATCGCGCTCCTTCACCTTTTCCAGCAAGCGCAAAGAATGGAAATAACGCGCCCCGGGGCGAATGGATAGGTAAAGCCGTGGCACGGTTTCCAAATTGTGGTTAAACACGTCCGGCTTGGCGTCAATCACCTGTTCCGCCGCATTTTTTTTGCGTAGAAAATCCGGGGTTAGAATCTCGATGGTGGTATTCGGTGTTGTTTTGCGAATGGCTTTGATGGTATCGACAAAATGCTGTGCGCCCCCATCGGCTAAATCATCCCGATCAACAGAGGTAATGACCACATGGTTCAAGCCCATTTCAGCCACGGCCTTGGCGACATTTTCCGGTTCGTCAGGGTCAAGCGCCGATGGCACACCGGTGGTGATATTGCAAAAGGCACAAGCTCTAGTGCAAATCTCCCCTAATATCATAAAGGTTGCATGTTTTTTTTCCCAACATTCACCAATGTTCGGACAGGCCGCCTCTTCACACACGGTGACCAAATTTTTATTGCGCACGATCTGTCGCGTTGCTTCATAGCCCTTGGTCACGGGGGCTTTGACCCGAATCCAAGCGGGTTTTCGCAAAATCGGACTATCGGGATTATTGCGTTTTTCCGGGTGGCGGGGGCGTTTGCTTTCGCGATTATCTATAATGGTAGCCATGCCCCAGCCTGTAGCATGGC
>JALWRV010000077.1 GCA_027080545.1 Parvularculaceae bacterium | reverse complement strand
TCTGAAGGGGCGCAAAATCTGGAAACAGCCCCTTGGTTGCTGTTTTTCCCCGCCGGGTTGATGGCGGTTACGCTTTTTTGTTTTAATTTTATTGGTGACGGGTTGCGCGATGCGTTCGATCCGAAAGATCGATAAGACCCTAGTTCACATCAGAAAATCTATTTGACCCGCCGCACCCGGATGGTTTTGCCGATGGGTTCAATTTTCATGCGATAAGAATTAAGTGCGCCTATTTTTATTGTCACACTATATTTTTTTGGCTTTTTAGACAGCCAGATATGGGTATTGTCACCCTTGATTTGTTGCCACACTTGGCCATTTTCCAGAACCACCACGGCAACCCCATTACCCTTTAGAGACAGGCTGGTGACATCGCTGGTGATGGCTTTGATATTGCCATCTCGGCGGATCAATCCGAACTCTTCTTCCGAACTGACTGCGGCTTCGACGCTGGGAGCAACCGCGACTTCCGCTTCCGGTGCCCTTTTGCCAAAGATAATGCGCCCCAGACCGCGCCGTTTGGCGGTGCGTTGTTCTTCCCCGGCGGGGACCGGTTCTCCTTGTTCCGAGGCGGTAATGGCCGCGCGCAACAGGGTCGCGTTACGGTCATAACAGGCCAGTCTTTCGGTATCGTCGGTTAGCTCCAGACAATCGACAATGGAGCGTTCGGACAAATTTGCGTCAAAATTACCCCCCATGGTGGCAAGAAAAGAAGCGGCTATGAGCGCGGAAAGTGACATTTTTCTAGGTCCTTTTTGTGAATTGGCGCTAGTATAGACGCACCATTGGCAGAATGGCTAGGTCGAAACGCCCTAGCCTTATTGAGGAGAACCCCAGAAGTGGCCCGATTATCTATTTTCAACCCCTTGAAACTATTGGTTGCTATTGCGCTCGCGCTTACCCTTATGGGGTGTGGTGGGTCCAAGGATGCTGGCAATAAAAACGCCAATCAGGCTGAACAAGGGGTGGTGCTGCATCGGGGGAATGGGGCCGAGCCCAATACCCTCGACCCCCATCAGGCGAACGGTACGTGGGAAAATAATATCATCGGCGATATGTTGATGGGCCTGTTCACCGAAGGGCCGGATGGCAAACCAATTTATGGAGCGGCCATTGATCATAAAATTAGTGAAGATGGGCTGACCCACACATTCATTTTGCGGGATGATGCGGTGTGGTCTGATGGGGTGCCGGTCACGGCGGATGATTTCGTTTTTGCATGGCGGCGCATTCTTAATCCGGAGACGGCGGCGCCCTATGCCTCGCTCATCTATGTATTTAAAAATGCCCGTGCCATCAATGAAGGCACAATGCCGCCAGAGGCTTTGGGCGCGCGCGCCATTGATGATCATACGCTGGAACTGACAGTGGAAAAGCCGGTGCCGTTCATCGCAACGTTGATGACCCATTATACAACCTGGCCAGTGCCCAAACATTTGGTAGAGCAAGAAGGCGATGGTTGGGTAAAGCCTGGTGTGATGGTTTCCAATGGTGCTTATATTCTTGAGGAATGGCGCCCTAACAGCCGGTTGGTTTTAAAGAAAAACCCAACTTTCTGGGATGCGGACAATGTGGCCATTGATAAAATTGTATACACGCCGAATGGTGATGTTTCGGCCGCCCTGCGGGCTTTCCGGGCAGGTGAGCTGGATGTCAATGCCTGCGCCCAATGCTACCCCATCCAACAGGTTGGCTTTATCAAGAAAAACATGCCGGGTGTCATTCGAAACGAGCCGGTCTTGTCGTCAACCTATGTGGCGTTTAACACCACCATGGCCCCTTATGATGATGTGCGGGTGCGCCGCGCCCTTTCACTCGGGCTTGACCGACAAACATTGGTGGAAAAAGTGCTTCGGTCCGGTGAGGTGCCAGCCTATTCATTCGTGCCACCAACCATTCAAAACTATGTCCCGGCCGATGAATTACCACACATGGCCGAAGCATCCATGACACAGGAAGAACGCGAAGCCCTTGCGCGTGAACTATTGGCAGAAGCTGGTTTTGATGAGAATAATCCGCTTAAAATCAAGGTAAAATATCGCCTTGCGGGGGATCGCAAACAGATCATGGTGGCA
>JALWRV010000076.1 GCA_027080545.1 Parvularculaceae bacterium | reverse complement strand
GCCTATATGGAGGCCGCAGCGCGGATTAAGCCGGACTATGAGCATGTGCGGGTGCCGTGGCGGATCGAGCAAGTGGTGCAGAATATATTGTCTGAGGCCCGTAAAATGGGGCTTTCAGAGCGAATCGCCGAGCCGGTCTGGCGCGTTCTGATCGAAAAATCTATCGAACATGAAGCCAAAATCTGGCAAATGCTGCGCTGCAGCAAGTAAAAATAAATCCCCATAAAACAGCGCTCTAAGGATAAGAAACGGCTAAAACGCTGATTCTACGGGCATATCCGTTTGACCTGTTAGCGGGACTCGTCATTATTCAAGGCTAATAGACCTCTGGGAACGGTGTCGCACCAGCGGCGCATCAGGCGGTATCAGGCAGGGGCTGGTTAAATGCGTTATCTGCCGCCATCCATTCATCGGGCCGGCCCGGCATCAGACTGGCGGCTCACACTGCTGAAAGGAACACCATGAATAAGAATGAATTTATTGACCGGGTTGCTGATCTTGCCGATTTGAGCAAGGCAGATGCTGCACGCGCCGTCGACGCGGTGCTTGATGGCATCACGGAAGCCTTGAAAAAGGGCGATGATGTTCGCATTGTTGGCTTTGGCACCTTCTCGGCTGTCAAACGCAAAGCCCGCGAGGGCCGCAACCCGCGCACCGGTGAGACGATTCAGATCAAGGCCTCGATTCAGCCGAAATTCTCTCCTGGTAAGGGCTTGAAAGACGCCCTCAACTAGTCTGGCTGAAACCCTGTTAGGCAAGACGGCAAAAGCACCGCTTCGGCGGTGTTTTTCATTGTTGATGGAAATTCTCTTGAAAAAAGTACCATCGGGCCTTTACAAAGCCGGTTGATTTTCCTTAATAGCAGCCCTTGGTTGTCCCGTCTGATCTGGACCTGTCGATCTGACTAGGACGCAAAACAATCCCTGACCCTCTGGTAAAGGGTAAAAAGGGCGATTAGCTCAGTTGGTAGAGCGCTTCGTTTACACCGAAGATGTCGGGAGTTCGAGTCTCTCATCGCCCACCATTTTTCCCAGAGCCAAACTTCACAAAATTGTTAATGTAATTTCAAGCAAGGTCTGATAGGGTCCGCCGGATGATCCAGATGGCTATCATAAATCGTTTGCGCACCTTCGCCCTCATTGGCTTGAGCATGGTGATGGGCTTGGGCATGTTTCCGGTGGAATATCACCCGGAAGATGTCGATCAGCCGGAGGTGATTTCTCTTAAGGCCTCTCTCAATATTTCTGTGGCTGATCAACAATTGGCCGATGCCGATGATCACGAGCAGATCAATCAAGGACCGGAAGAAAAAGGCCAACCCGATCAGGATGCTCATTCTTGCGGTACCTGCCATGTGCATATTGTTGGACTAAAAATGGCCCATATTGACTATCTCGGTCTGGCCTCTTTGCCTTTGCGGCCTTTGTCCGATCAGCCAATGATAATGCGCGATCTGCACGGCCTGTACCGGCCCCCGCGTGCCTAATCTGACTTTTCTGCGGTGCCTGCGCCGCTTGGTAAATAGTTCAGATTAGACGAGGACATTATTTCAATGCGAAAATTTCGAATGGGCGCCCTATGCGCCCTGTTGGTCGCCACCTATTCCGGTGCGGCTATGGCGGCTCCCTGCGATGGGGTGCGTGATCAATATCAACCTATCCTACCCGATACCCCACTGACCTTGGACATGGTTTTGGCCCAGGTGCGCCAAGCCGCGCCGGAAGTTCGTCGTGCCGGGTTAGAGACCATGGCCCGGGAGGCCGAGGCGCGTCAGGCCAATCGATGGCTCAACCCGTCAATTGGTGTGGAGGTGGAGAATTTTTCCGGCACTGGCCCGCTCAGCGGTTTTGACCAGTCAGAAACAACAATTTCCATAGAACAAACATTTCAACTGGGTGGTAAGCGCCATAAGAGAGCGCGGGTAGCGCGCGCCAAAGCCGCATTAGGGGCGGCTGAATGTCGGGCGATATTGCGCGAAACCGAACTTCAGGCAGCGCTCACCTATTATGATTTACTGGCTGCGCAACAGCTTGCTGAACTGGCAGACCAATCGGCCGCCTTGGCGCAATCCCTAGCC
>JALWRV010000075.1 GCA_027080545.1 Parvularculaceae bacterium | reverse complement strand
CTGCTGCCAACAGGGTAAAACTCAGCCCGGCTCTTGAGGCAGTAAGCACCAGCGCCAAGAAACTGCTGAGAAATAAAATCAATGCGGGTAAATGATGGCGCCCCAATTCTTCCATTAAAATCACCGGGCGCTGAAACCCGAGCCGAACGCAAACTTTGATAATCTGACTAAGCGCAATGAGAAACCCCATCCCCAGCCATGTGGCTGCCGTATTCGCAGAAAGAAAACTCATGGACAGCCGATCGGTATGAAAGGGACGCACCTGACCAAACAGATTTTCTGGGGCAACCACAAAATCGATTAGAGCCCATATCGCTATTGCAGCCATAATCCAAATTAATGCTTCCCACGCCCAAATCGCCCGTTCGCTGGCACGTGCCCAAGCCCTAGCCATGAGAAACACAACACCCGCCGCCGCAAGGCTGGCATATTCCGGCAATGCGAGCGCTATGCGCTGCCAATAGACATCCATGGCGAAGAAACCGGCGAGTAAAAAAGCGGGGACGATGGCCGTGGCAGGAAGTTGCGCCTGGTTTGGGGCAAACAGAAACCACCCTCCCGCGGTAACAAAAATAAGCGTGCTAAAGACATAACTCGCCAAGGGCGCATCAGCCCCGAAAAACAGGGTTGCGCCACTTAAAATCAATAGTAGCAGCCCGAAGGCAAACATGGTCTTTGCGCGTGAGAACATATTTCCCCCATGAAACGCTGTTCGATTTATATTAACCATAGATATTGTTCTTAAAAGGTTACCAGATGAACGGTTTCATTTGACCCGACATTAACCTTTTATTAGGATTTTTTTCACGCTTTTCCAGTTTGCCCGCCCTTCCCTGATGGCCAAAAACGCTCTCAAAAACGCTCTCTGGCCTAGCCCTTGCTTATGAAAGGTCATCCCGTTCGTTGCGTATCAGAGAATTTAACAGATGACCCT
The DNA here is from genome assembly GCA_027080545.1 of Parvularculaceae bacterium. Lineage (GTDB taxonomy): Bacteria > Pseudomonadota > Alphaproteobacteria > Caulobacterales > Parvularculaceae > S012-90. The sequence continues at coordinate 7,515 of JALWRV010000075.1, read as the reverse complement.
AGCCTTTGATCTTGACCAATCCGCTCTTGAGGAAATTGCTGCGCGCCAAAGCGCTGTTGGCCTGCCACGCCCAAGCGAGGTATCCACAGGGATTATCGCATGGCCCAAGCGACTATTTGACCTATCGGTCGCTTTGGCCGCGTTGATTTTTTTAGCCCCCCTATTTCTGGCCATCAGCTTGATGATCAAACTATCTGATGGGGGACCGATTTTTTATCGCCATACACGTTGTGGATTGGGGGGTAAGCCCTTCGCTTGCTTAAAATTTCGCACCATGCGCACCAATGCCGACAAATATCTGCAACAAATGTTAAATCAAAGCCCAACCCTTGCCGAAGAGTGGGCCCATCATCAAAAATTGAAACAAGACCCACGTATTACCCGTTTTGGTCAGCTTTTACGCAAGACAAGCCTCGACGAATTACCGCAAATTTTTAATATTTTGATGGGGGATATGTCCATAATTGGGCCACGCCCGGTTACCTTTGAAGAGCTGCCACGCTATGGGCGCAACCTGCTCTACTATTCTGCTGCTCGCCCCGGCATTACCGGCTTGTGGCAAGTCTCCGGCCGCAATGATACCAGCTATGAAGAACGGGTCGCCTTTGATGCCGACTATGTCAAAAATTGGTCAATGAAAATGGATCTTGTGATTCTCTTGCGCACAATACCGGTCATTTTATTAGCCAAAGGGGCTTATTAACACAGAAATAAGCCTCCCCTCAGGTTGATGGGCTATCTTCGCCATAAAGACTGGCCATGTTGGCCCCCAAAAGCCGAGACGCCGCCCCCCCATGAAAGGCGCTGCGCAAGTGCCAATAGTGATAATCCACATCACCTTGTTTCTTCCCGATCATCCGCAATCGGCAATAAACCATTTTGGCAAAGGCCGACAGGCTAACCCAAAACCGACCCAGACCGGTGGAGCGTGCATGGCGTGCATAGGATTGGCCGGCGCGATGCTCCCGCGCCATCAACCATGGTTCAGTCAACCGTTCCGAACTAACCAGCTCTTCCACGGCCACATCGCTGAGACCAAAACGGGCGCCCTTGCGAAAAGCCCGAAAGAAAAAATCCGTATCTTCCCCACCGGTTCGACCATAGGCTTCATCAAACCGCAATTGGGAAACCGCCCCATGCCATCGTAAGAGGCCATTACAGGTGTGACCGGTTTCAATAATAGAGCCTCTTACCTTAGGAATATTATCATGGGGCCGTAAGGAGCGCATCCAATCTGGCGCGGCTTCAGGATAGCCTGCACGAGAAGGGCCAAAAACTGCCGTTAAATCATGCGCCACGGCTTCCAGATAAAGCCGCGCGAGCCAATCAGGCGGGGCTGTTTCATCATCATCAATAAAAGCGATCCATTGATCCGCGCCTTGGGTCGCGGCTTCAAGGCAGGCATTGCGCGCACGAGCAATATTACGGGCCGGGGCATGAATATAACGGACTGGAAATGGTGCTTTTACCGCCCATTTTGCCACCAATGTTTGGGCGCTCGGGGTCTCGTCATTGTCAGCAACCAGCACGCTCATCCGTACCCCTGATGGCAAAATTTGCGCCGTCAGAGAGCGCAAACAATCCTCCAAACAAGGGCGCTGGAAAGTCGCGATGGCAACATGAATATGCGCCGTATTTTGTGTGATATGACCAGACATCAAGCCGCCTCAGCATAGCGCATCAAAGCCGCTTCAAGAATATCACTCATCGTACCGACAGGTTCAATAAATGTTGCCGGTTCCATGTTTTTCAATTTTTCTTTCTTGTGACGAATAGATTGTCTATCACGCAATAATTGCTCAACCAGATGGGCGAGACTATTTTCCAACGGTTCCGGCAAGACATACCCTATTTCATGGCGCTCAATCCAAGCCCCGGTCTCGCTATGGGCCGGGGCGATTGGCGGCACAGCGAATAACCCCCCTTCATAGAGACGGTTTGGCAATAACCAGCGTGAATTATAACCAGCTTGAAAAAAATCCCCGGCCCAAACCAAATCCACACCGCCATAAAGGGTGGCCAAATCATCCGGCGATTGATAGGGGCCGTGATAGGTCATATTCGGCACTTTTTCTATTTCTGCCTCAAGATTACCCACCGCACTGGTTGCAAATTTACCGCGCATAATGATTTCCACCTGCCCCGGAAAACGCTGCGCACAATCACGCAACAGGTCAAAGGATCGCCGACACCGTAAAATACCGAACCAACCAATGCGCAACAAAGCCGATGGCGGCTGTGATGTGCGCACCATGTCGCCAGATAACCCCGGTGGCGGGGTCAATAGGCGGTTTTCTAAAAGCATGACAGGGGTTTGCCCATGGTAGCGAGTAAAATAGGCGCTCTCAAAAGAAGGCGATGAAACCAATATCAGCGATACATGGTCAAGCAATCGTCCTTCCAACCGCCGCCCAATCCAACCTATTATATCCTCCCGACTTAAATGATGGTGGATATCAAGGCATTCATAAATTAAGGGCTTTGATAGGGATAGTTTTTTCAATATGCCAACCGCACACATCAGCATGTCCGGATTGCGTGCGATAATCACATCGCAATCACGCACCATATTTTCAAAATTGGCATAATGGCTAATCGCCTTGCGCACTTGTAAATAACGATGAAAAAAGCGCGCATCATGGGTTTCCCCGAGGTCTATATTCGACCACGGATATTCTCGCACGGGGCCGCGTCGCATCATCAACCCGCGCACCTCATGGCCATCACGCTGCAAAGCGCGCACCCGCTTGGCCACGGTGGCATCATTGGCATCATGGGCAAAGAAAATCACCTTCATCGCCATACTCCCCTAGCCAAATACCGCCCGCACCCGACAAGAAATCCAATCCCCCAAGCCAGATGAATAATCCCCAACGCCACCCCGCTTAAAAGGCCACAAGCTGAGCGATGCGCAATCGTCATCCATAGGCTGCTGCCCAATAAGAGCCCGCCATAAAGCACAGGCCACAAGGCGCCAATAGGGTGAAAAGGCCAGATAAAAAAACTCGCTACCAACGCACCAATATTTAATAAAGGTATCATTTGCCGGAATCGTGGTCGTAATTTATTTTTTAAAATATTGCGCGCCCGGCCAACACCATAGTTGAAATATTGTCGCCACAAAGACGCCATCGTGCTACGCGGAAAATATCCAATGCGGATTGTTGCATCGAGCCATATTTTACCCCCGCTGGCCCGCAAACGGGCGTCAAATTCCGCATCTTCATTGTGAGAAAATTCTTCATCATAGCCCCCAAGGCGCAAAAAAATGGCGCGATCAAAAATACCATGATGGCCATGATCCACAAAACCGGATCGTTGCCCACCGCGATGGGCTGAGCCACCGGACCCAAGCCTCGTATCGACAATCCATGCATTGGCTTTTTGAAAACAGCCCCTGCCCACCGCATCCATGGGAAAGACCACGGCACTCACCTGATGCTGCTGCCATGCTTCAAGACAGCGTTTTAAAAAGCCCTTCGGATAGGCCGCATGCGCATCACAACGAATGAGAATATCCCTGCCCACAGCCCCCGCTCGCGCCACCTCATTGACCCCTGCCGATTGCAATCGGCCTTGATTTTCGATGCATCGCACATTCGGATAATCGGCAGCATATTGCTCGACCAGAGCGACTGTCTGGTCTTGCGACCCGCCATCCGCCACAATTATTTCAAAGGCATGAAACAGGGCCTCATCCATGCCGAGGCGCAAAGATTCGAGGCATTGAACGATATGCGCCTGCTCGTTCAATGCCGGAATAGCCACCAGCGTGCGCGACGCGAGATCATGAAAATCCTGCGCCTGCTTCAAACCAGTTTCCTTTGCTTGCCCGCCGTCTGCCATCAATTCTCGTTCGCTTCCTTTTCCTAGTAAGAGGGTCCGCAATTTGAGTGCCACCCTAGCCCTTCGGACTTGCCGGGCCGTTAACCACCAAATGCGCTGTTTTTGCGCCTATAGCCTACCGCCATGACGGGAAATGGCGCAATATTTGCTATAATAGAGGGCAGGAGAAAAGCATGCTCGGATTGGCGAAAATGGCGGAACAGCATACTGGTTCAAAATGGCACAGGCAGGGTGAAGCAGCGCGTCCCCTTGTTGATTTTCTGGTCATCGGTGCCATGCGTGCCGGTACCACTGCCCTGCATCATTGGCTGACAAGCCAACCCGACCTTACCATGGCAAAATCAAAGGAAAGCGACTTTTTCATCGCTGAGAAAAACTATGGCCGGGGTCCTCAATGGTATCAAAAACAATTTTGCCCTCACACCATGTTGCGTGGCGATATATCGCCCAACTATACCAAGCGCGACGTCTTCAAAAATGTTCCTGCCCGCGCCGCCAAAGCCAATGCCCAGATGAAGATTATTTTTATCGCCCGCGATCCGGTGGCCCGCGCTATTTCCCACTATCATCACTCTCTCGCCATGGGGCAAAACATGCCCGAACCGGAAGCCTTACTCGGATCGGAGGTCGGGGCCCATATCCTTGCCACCAGTCGCTATTTTTACCAACTGCAAATATGGTGGGACTATTTTTCTGCCGATCAGTTTCTCATTCTTGATTATAACCAATGGCTGCAAGCCCCCCATCAGGCGAAAACCAAACTAGCCGATTTTCTAGGGTTCAATTTGACCGATCATGAGCAAAGCACAAGCCGCCTCAATGACAGCGAAAATTTACAAAAATTACCCCGCTGGTGGACACGCGCCAGCCAAACCCCAATGGGTAAAATGTTACGCTCCGGTCTTAGTGCGGAAAATAAACAAAAATTGAAAAAACATTTTTCTCGCAAGAATCATCAACCCAAAATAGAGTTTAGTCCGGCCTTGCGTGCAGAAATATATGCCCATCTTGAAGAAGACATAGAACTTTTCCACAAGGCCACTGGCTTAAACTTTGATCAAGGGGAACATTGATGCATATCAGCGCCACCCCACGATTCTTTGCCAAAAGCCACGCACTGCAAACCGGTAAGGGCAATATGCTTGATGAGCTATTGACCATTCTCTGGTTGATTGTTCTGCCGCTGGAGTTTCCCATGGCCGCGCCTCTGCGCTATCCGGTGGCCTTGCTCATGCTGGTGATGATAGGATTGCATTGGCGTGACATGATACCGGCCCTGAAGCGGGCCCGCCTGTTTTTTCTCTTACCCGCTCTTGCCTTGCTCTCGACTCTGTGGGCCGCGGCCCCATTTGAAGCCATCCGCTTTGCGGTTTTAATGTCAATCGGTCTGTTGGTTGCTCTTTATACCGCCACCCGTCTCAACCATCGCCAATTCGTGGTTGCGGTGCTGATTTCTTCCACCATCTTAATGGTCGCAAGCCTGTTTAATATGCAGCGCCAATTTGTTGGTGGTATTGATGGGGGCTATGCGGTTATCGGTGTATTCCCGCAAAAAAACGTGCTGGGTGTGCGCATGTTGATCCTGTCTTTTGCAGGGCTTATCGCCTTAAGCGATAAAAATTATGATCCTGTCTGGCGCTTATTGGGCGGTGCCATATTACTGCCGGCGGCCATTTTACTGTTCAAGGCGCAATCGGCCACCGCTGTCTTGCTCTATCTGGCCCTCATATCCCTACTCGGTTTTTTGGTACTCATCTGGCGCGCCGCCATTAGGGTGCGGGGGTTGAGAGCCCTTTTGCTCTCGGCTCTAGTAGCTATAGGGTCCCTCGGGGGATTGCTCTTGTCCAACCTGTTGCGCTTTGATCCATGGAAAGACGGGCTGCAAGCCTTGGGCAAAAGCACCACATTGACCGGGCGCACGGATATTTGGCAGGTAGCCCTTGACGCCATAGAAAAAAATCCCCTGCTCGGGGTGGGGGCCGGAAATTTTTGGCGCGACGAAGTAAACGCCGCCGTGATCATCGCTAATCAATTCCAACATGAAGGCAGTCAATTTTATTTTCACAATGCCTATCTGGAATCCGGCGTGGCCTTAGGCCTACCCGGCATGTTGTTGTTCATAGCGTTATTTTTTACAGGTCTGTTTTTGCTTGTGCGCCATTGGTGGCAAAACCAATCACGCCTAGATCCGTTTTTTGTTGCCATTGCGATGATGTTGTTTTTGCGCTCTTTTACGGAATCAGAAATGTTCTCAACCCTGCTTATGAATCCTTTGATTTTATGGGTGGGTGTATTTTTCGCGCTGGGACAAGCAAATCCGGTATCGCCGCCCGCACCCCGGTTTCGCGGCGGGCTCTAAGGTAGAGCCAATAGTGAAAACCGAATAATATGGCAATCGCTGCCCATGCAACCCCATCCAATCCGTAAAAACGCCCCGCCCAGGGCAGAATAATGAACAAAACCAGCGTTGCTACCAAGGATGGGGCAACAATCGCCTTGTTGGCGCCGTGAATATTCAACAATAATATCGCATTGCCCCAAAAACACCCGATCACCGGCACGAGAACAAGAATGCGCAATGCCTTCGCCGCCCCAATATAGTCTGCGCCAAACACCGATAATATCGGCTTTGCCATCAAGGCAACGATGATTGACAGGATCAATGTTGGCCAAAAGCGCATATGATTAGCGAAAAAAAGCGCCTTGCACATGGCGGGAATTTCTCCTCGTGCATGATGGCGCGAGACCTGTTGGCCCGTGGCCATATTGATCGCCATCTGCCCGATCCCCATAACCCCGACAATGCGCAACACCACACCAAGCTGACCAATCGCCTCATCACTCAACACTGGTGCTGCCGCCACCAATACGCTGTTCTGGAAATAGTCGAGTAAAAAGACCGTTGCCGCCAGATAAAGGCCGGCACGGGTCCATTCGCGCCTCGGCGCCTGTTTCATGGATGCCGCGCGCATAAATTTCATATGCGGGCTAAGCAATAAAGCCTGCACAAGAGACGCCAAGAAAGCCGCAATGACGAAAACACCCAAAATGGTGGTGATCGATACCGCCACATTACCCAACAACAAAAAGCCCAACCCCGCCAAAAGAAGAACAGGGCGGAAAAACCCCCATGCCAGAACGGCCACAAACACTTTATGAAAGGCCTGCCCATAACGACTACCAATGCGCAAAAAAGCCAGTAACGGAATTGACAGCGCCGCCAATATAATCGCGCCCCAATGTGTGGCTAAATCAGGGTGTAATGCGAGAATGATAACGCCATATAGCGGGAGGATTAAAACCATCATCACCCCACTCACCTTCATCGAATAGCGCACAAAAGTCGCCGCTTCCGGCAGAGCATCACGCTCTAAAGGCTGTTGTAAAAAACGGATGGCAACATTTTCAAGATTGAGTGTCAGCAATACGGAAAACATGAAACTCATGGCAATCATGCTTAAGACCAGCCCCACCCCTTCAGGTGGCAACAGGCGGGTCAGTAGCACGACAGTGAAAAAATTAGCGGCAGCCCCTCCAACACGCACCGACAAAACCCCCGCTGAGCGCGTCAACGCCAACCCGTTCGGGCCGATTGTGACAAAACGAGACAAAAATCCACCACCGATCTCTTTATCGGCCTGTTGCTGTTTTTTTTGCGTGGTTTCATCG
>JALWRV010000074.1 GCA_027080545.1 Parvularculaceae bacterium | reverse complement strand
GCACCGGCGGGCGCTATGCCTCTGCGGGCTACCTGCCGCCCTGCTCGGGCGGGCGCGGCAACCGCTATGAGGCCGATGTGGTGGCGTTGGATTCCAGCGGCACAGAGTTGGCACGCCAACCTGTTGAATTGGGCCGGTACTAACCTCACCTATAGCCGTGCTGCGCTTGGCGCTAAGAGCTATAGCCAAATCGGCTAATTTTCGCAGGCTCCCCCCGCAGCACCTTCAAAGCATTTTCCAAGCCCTTTTCTGGTTGCGATTGACGGTACGCACTGGCCGGAATGCCGTATCTAGCAAGGTCATCTTCAAACCGTGCCCGCCATTCAGCAGAATGTACGCCGCGCTGGATTTGTACGGCGCTTTTTGGCGCAGGCGCTTTTTCTCCAAAATGAGTGGCTACGCAATTTAGGTAGGGCATTGGGTCTGGCAACAGGTTTTCATAGGTATAAATTTGGTGTTTAAAACCTTGAAGTGCAAGGTAACTTCGCCAAAACTCATAGCCTCGGCTTATATGAAAATACGCCTGTGCCAGTGCGCCAAAATTGTATTTTGGCTCTTGCGTCGCGGGCTGGTTTGCCTTCCATTGCCCTGTCTGCATGGCGCGCACTAGCGAGATAGCTTGAGCTTTCCGGTCTTGCCGCTCTAGCAATACCAGCATCGTTTTATGCTCCCGAATAGCGCGGCGAATGAAGTCATATTCATATTCATCGACGACTTGCAGAAGTTGACGCGGGAATATTTTTACGGCGAAATTGCCATTTTCTGTACTGGCTGATTGCAATATTTTTGCGTTCATCAACGGGCGACCCTTAGGGCCTTTGGGCGGGGTGAGATGGCCGAAATCCAGCCATTCATCGGCCGTGCCCATCGTGCCGCTGGCATTGGTTAGCGAGGCCAGCCATGAGCTGCCAGAGCGCGGCATGGAGAGGATGATGAGGCCTTTGCAGGGGGCATTTTCAGACATGGAGGACCTTTTATTGCGCACTCCGAATTAGTCAATAATTACACAAAAGTATAGGGTTGGGCGGGCACAGAAGGGGCGGATGGCTTACTATGCTAAAGTCAGATCCACGGCGCAACGCAGAGGCGGATGACTAAAGCTTGGTTAATGTGGAGGTGTATTTCAAAATTTATTTACCTAGGTTAATAAATTTTACAAAGACACAATAAATAAGTAAAATCAGCAAGATACTTCAATTGTCCGAGATAAAAGTTTTCCATTTTTGGCAACAAAAATTCGAATTTTAACACCGCCATTAACGCTAGCTCTTAGAATCAAAGTCTACCTCCCGAAACTAGCGCAAGCCTAAATGCACCAATGCCGAGTAGGGTAAGGCATTATTCTGAATGGCAATGTTGACCCCGCGCTGATCCTCACACGAATATTTAACTGGATTCGCATGCCCTGATTCGCTAAGCTGTCCTCACACCCCGTATGACCGGAAAACCGGCGACGATAACCATGAGGAAGAGCAGTCTCCCATGACAGAAATGATATTTGGTGCACAGGCGCCCGAAGAGCGTGAGTCCGGCCTGCCTGAATGGTGGCGCACGGTTGACCGCCTGTCGATCGCGGCCGTGGTTGCGCTGTTTCTCATCGGTATGTTGCTGGCCCTTGCGGCCTCGCCCCCCTTGGCACTCGATCAAGGCAAGCCGAGATTTTTCTATGTGGAGCGGCAAGCGATCTATGGCGTGCTCGGGCTTGGCACCATGCTTTTTGTATCGACCTTCACAGTTAAAAACGCGCGCCGCTGGGCGGTTGTCGGGTTTTTAGGCGTGCTGCTGGCATTGGCCCTGTTGCCGTGGCTCGGTACTGATTATGGCAAAGGCGCTATTCGCTGGTATTCCTTCGGGCTCGGCTCGATCCAACCCTCCGAATTTATCAAGCCCTTATTTGCCGTTTCTGCCGCATGGCTGATGGCCGCAAGCACTGATATCGCTGGCCCACCGGGGCGGGCAATATCCTTTACCTTTGCCGCCACCATTGTCGGCATTCTCGTTTTGCAGCCCGATTATGGCCAAGCCTCGCTGATTGTTGCCAGTTGGACCACGATCTTTTTTGTAGGTGGTGCACCTAAAAAACTGATC
>JALWRV010000073.1 GCA_027080545.1 Parvularculaceae bacterium | reverse complement strand
AATTAAACGCTCTGGCGATCAAATTCAAAATCTAGAAGGGTTGATCGCCAAACTCTCCGATAAGATCGAAGCATCTGAATATCGCTCTTCCGAGGGCATTAAGCGGGTCTCTTCAACATTGGAAGTGCTACGCGAGGAAATAAAACAGTTTGACGCTAGCGAGGAAGAAGAAGGCGACCGCCTAGAAGCCCAAACCGCCATCGCCAATGCCTCCGAAACCGCTTCCAATCGTATGGAGGCCTTGCAAAAAAACTTTACCCAGATGGTGGCTCGTCTGGAGGGGGTAGTTGATAGTCGCAAACCCAGCGCCCCAAAACAGGCTGCCTTACAAACCACACCCCCGGCAGAGACCAGCACCTCGGTTCCTTCTGCGGTAAGCGCTGACAATAACCCGCCGAACCTTTCCCTCGACGATCTTCCCGCAGCGACACCCGGCAAGGAAGAAACGCCTTTAAAAAAAGCCATGCAAGCCAGTGAAGATTTACTGGAGCTTGATGATGACGATGAATTTGAAACCATTTTTACCGACGAACAAGAACCAAGCCTGCCGGACGGGCCACCGGAGCCGTTAAAAGACCCCGATGAAATGCTCTCGGCCCTGACTGATGGCAGCACGGAAGAACCGCAAACCGCGACCACCATCAAAAACCGTCGTGCTCTCACCGCCAAACAAAAACAAATTCTTGCCGCCCGCGCCAGACGCAAACGTCTGGAAGAAGAGCATAAAGGCTCTGATAATGATGCCCCTCGGGATGATGACGAGCCGGATCATGGGCCAGTCTATGACGACGACGCCCCCCAAGGCCGAGACGCAGACCACGCTATTTCCGAAGAAGCGGTTGAAACGGATGATGATATTGAGCAGCGCGAAAGCCGCTTTGAAGCCATAAAGCGCAAATATGGCCAACGCAGCGAAGGCGGCTTGCCCATTCCGCTTACCGCCCTTATCGGCCTGTCAATTGTTGCGGTGCTGGCCCTTGCTTGGTTCTTGCTGAAAGACAGCTTCAACGGCCCCCAAACCCCGCCACCAACACCGAGCGAGAATACGCAAGAGGCCACTCCGGGGGCCCAAACCCCGCCTGACCCGGCCCCTGTAGATGCGGACATGGCCGCGGCCCGAGCCGCCTTTAATCAGGGAACCTCCCTACTCGATCAGGCGGCAACGATTGAACGCACCGCCTTGAGCGAAGGGCGCGCCCTAACACCGGAAGAACAGGCCGACATAAACCAGAAACTCACCACCGCCTTCCCGCTCATCCGCCGGGCGGCCGCCCGCCATTACCCACCAGCCGAACAGCAATTAGGGGAAATGCTCATGGGTGGCATCGGAACCGAACAAAACCTCCCGGCAGCACGACAATGGTTTCAGTCGGCCGCTGAAAATGGCAATGTCTTGGCCATGCACAAGCTGGGGGCCCTTTCCGTGCAGGGCATTGGCGGCGAAACCAACCGCGACGCCGCCCTCCATTGGTTTGAGCAGGCCGCCGAGCGTGGCTATGCAGACAGCATGTTCAATCTCGGCCTGCTTTATGTGCCGCAACTTTTATTGGAACCGGGAGAAGAGCTGGACCCGACCTATAATGTCGATCCTGGAAAATCCTATTTCTGGCTCTCCTTGGCAGGCAGCCGAGGCGATGAAGATGCCGCCACAACCGCCAAAGAAGTCGCCAGTCTGCTGACCCCGGAAACCCGAGAGCAAATCGACCAAAAGGTCGCCGAATGGGCCGCCAAACCCATCGATCCGAACGCAAATATACGCTTCCGCCAACAATAGGGACAGATTGCCCTCTTTTCAGCACCCGTTCAAAGGTGCATAATTGAACATATGGCCCCGCAACGGGAGCCCTGTGGGGAAGGGGTAGTAAAATGTTCAACAGCCTGTTCAGCAACATTCGAGACGAGGCGATGACACCGGTCGAAGCCCGCACCACCCTGCTTGGTTATGGGGGCCTTATACCCTTTTTCACCCTACTGATTTTGCTGTGGCTCCCATCGAGCCTTATCGGCTCGACTACGCTCGTGCGGGCCTTGAATTGGGGCATGATGTATAGCGCCATCAGCCTTTCCTTCATGGGCGGCATTCATTGGGGT
>JALWRV010000072.1 GCA_027080545.1 Parvularculaceae bacterium | reverse complement strand
CAGGAGGGCGTTGACCGGGCGATGATGTGGCTGGCAATCACCGCGCTGGCCATGATTATCGCGCTTTGGGCCGTGCACTGGTCGATCTTCCGCCGCAAATGAGCCCCGCCACCGACACCCCGCCCCCCTGGCCGCTATGGAAAATCGCGCTGGTGCTGTATCCCTTCGCTGCAGGCGCGGGGGCGATCAATGTGTTCTTTCTGGGGCTGCTCGGACAGGCCATCTCGCTTACAGCCCTGCCCCCCCTTGGCGCCGTCCTGATCGGCCTGCTCCTGGGCCTCCCGCTCACCTGGATCGCCGCCCTCTGGGTGCAACGCCTGATCGCACAGGCCGAGGGGCAAGACCCGAAGGGGTGATATTTCGCGGAATTGGGGGGATCAGGAAACACATTGTAATATATCCGGTTGCCATTACAGTTGCCCCAACCATAACAACAAAACGTAAATCCAAAACGGGTATATAATCCCCGTAGACACGGCAGCATTATCCATGTTTCAAATTGATCAAGAAAAAAATCAGCTGGCAAAACTTGAGGCCAAAAGTTTCGGCGAGTTGAAACTACGGGAGCGCGAGCATTTACAAGAATGGTTTGCCAATACGCCCGAAGCGCTTGGCGAAGAATTGCTCATTATTCAAAAGGAGTTCGACGGCTTTGCCGAAACACGCGAGCGCCTTGATTTACTTGCTCTCGATAAAGACGGGCAACTGGTGATTATTGAAAACAAGCTGGATGACACAGGCCGCGATGTCGTTTGGCAAGCTCTTAAATACACAGCTTATTGTTCAAACCTGAAAAAGACCGAGGTTATCGACATCTTTCAGCAGTATCTGGACAGATATCATGGTGGGGGAAATGCCACTTCAATAATATGCGATTTTCTGGACGTTCAGGAAATTGATGAAGTCGTACTCAATGCAGGCAATAGCCAGCGTGTAATATTAATAGCTGCAAATTTTCGCAAAGAGGTCACGGCTACGGTCCTTTGGTTGTTAAGCCACGGAATTAATGCCCAATGCTTCAAGGTCACGCCTTTTTCTTTCAAGAACGAACTATTACTCGATGTGCAACAAATCATTCCGATGCCTGAAGCTGAAGAGTTTATGATTGGCATGACATCAAAGGATAATGAGGAAAAAATTGTTCGCGGGGCCGTGAAAAAAAGACACAAATTGCGCCTCGCATTTTGGGAACGAGCACTTGATGCCCTCAAAGAGAATAATGTGACCCTTTATCAAAACATAAGCCCGTCAAAAGATCATTGGCTAAACGCGGGATCGGGGGTGCGATCCTGCCCTTACACTCTTATTTTTGGCAAAAATGAAGTGCGTGTGGAAGTGTTGTTATCGCGCTCGAAACGCTCGGAAAACAAGTGGCTATTTGACCAATTAATGAAGCAGAAAGATGCCTTGGAAGAGGCCTTTGGCGACAAGCTTATCTGGGAACGTCTGGACAGCAAAAAAGCCTCGCGCATCGTATATGCAAAATCGTTTGATGGTTACCAACAGGAAAACTGGCCCGAAATGATTGAGTGGATGGTAAACTATATTAAGCGGCTGGAAAATACATTCAAAAAGCCACTTCAACAGCTAAACCAGTCCCTTAAAGAGGGCGATGTGTAGGCCCTGTGATAAGGTCATACTCTAAAGAAAAAACCTGAAAATGGTGCCCCCACACGGCCGTGAAGTGCTGTTTCACAGGGGTTCAAGGCAATTCATCTGAATGTAATACTGCTACGATTACAGCAACTTAGTGTTTCTTTCTGTTTCAGGTTGTGTCATACAGTGGCAAGGTAAAAGGTGGACAGAAAGGTGGATTGGTGGCGACCCTCAACAAGCTTTCCGCGCAGCGGGTAAAGACCGCACCTCCCGGCAAATACAATGACGGTGGCGGGCTATGGCTGCACAAGCGCCCGGACGGCGGCGGGCAGTGGTTTCTGCATGTGACCGTGCATGGCCGCAGGCGCGAGATGGGGCTGGGGTCGCTTAGCGAGGTCAGCTTGCGTGAGGCGGGCGGTGCGGCGCGAGGGCAAAGACCCAATCAAGGAACGCCAGCATTTGCAACGAGTTGCAGCAAAATCCGAACATACCCTCGCCG
>JALWRV010000071.1 GCA_027080545.1 Parvularculaceae bacterium | reverse complement strand
TTGGGTCTGGCTGGATTGTTGGGACGATCGGATTTGCTCATAGCCCTTCGGATATAGGGCGCTTGGCGGGGCGGGGGCAATAAAAAAGGGCGGAAGGCGCTGTGGCGAGCGGGTTTGGCCCGCCACAGCTTGGCCGAGACGGGGGGCAGAAATTTTTTCAGGAAGGTGAAAATTGTAGTTGACAATGAGAACTATTCGCAACTAAATCTTGTCTCGTCATTATCTAACCAAAATTTGACCAAATTCTACCGTAGAGATGCGCACCAAGGTGCGGCTTTTTCACTAACCAACGCGTAAACCCGAAAGGATGCAGACACCGGCAGGTGGGAGGTTTAGACCCCAATTTAGTTGCGAATAATAGTTAATAGCAAAAATTAGATCGCCTCTCCTTACCGTCTGGGTCCGTCTTGGGAGGGAGGTGATGGGAGAAGGCCGCAAAGAAACCTGAGGCTGAAGACGCAGAATTTGTTTGGGGAAAGGGATTGGAAGGAAGATCATGTTTTTCTCAATATTAGCCGCGTTTTTGATGAGTAATAATGAGGCTAGCGCCAATTCGGTTCAGGAGCCGGATCAACAAGGCCCAAAAACACGCCGCGCGCAGGCAGAGGCGGTGTCGGATATCATTACCGTTATTGGCAAACGGGGTGTTGTCGAGGTGCCGGGTTCCGTAACCCGGATTGATGCGGAAGATTTGTCCAAGCAATCCTATAGCGATGTGAACCGTGTTTTGCGGGCGGTGCCGGGGGTGAATTTACAAGAAGAAGATGGGTTTGGTTTGCGCCCGAATATCGGTTTGCGCGGTTCCGGTTCTGATCGCTCGTCCAAAGTGCTGATTATGGAAGATGGGGTGCCTATGGCACCAGCCCCTTTTGCGGCACCATCGGCCTATTATTTTCCTAATGTGGCACGGATGAGTCGTGTTGAGGTGACCAAAAATGCTGGGGCAGCGAAATATGGTCCCATTACCACCGCGGGGACCATTCAATTTCTCTCAACCCCGATCCCCGATGCGGCGCAGGGGCGGCTTGATATGACGGCTTCCGACCTTGGACAGACATTCGCCTACGTCAATTGGGGCAATCGCTATCGCACATCCTTGCCTTTTGAGGTGGGGCTGCTGATGGAAACCATACAACAGCGGGCTGATGGGTTTAAGAAAATCGACAGAGGCAGCACCGGTTTTGAGCGCCAAGACTATGTGGTTAAACTCGGCTTTTATGCCAAACCGGCAGCGCCGATTGCGCAAAGTCTGGTTTTGAAAATCCAGCATAGTGATGAAATTGCCGATGAGACCTATCTCGGTCTCACCCAAGGAGACTTTGATGCCACGCCCCTGATGCGCTATCGGGCAAGCCAGAAAGATCAGATGCGGGCCAACCATGATGTTTGGCAGGCGCTTTATCGTCGCGCCCTCGGCGCGGGAGATTTAAACCTGATTGCCTATCGCACAGAATTTGCCCGTAACTGGGAAAAGCTGGATAGGTTTGATAATAGCCAGCTTTCAGGATTGGCGGCATGCGCCTCACTAAACGCCATCCTGTCTGATCCGCTAACCTGCGGGCAGGAATATCAGGTTTTGCGGGGGCCGGATGGTTATGTCAGTCCCGATGATGTGTTGGGTATTCGGCAAAATAATCGACGCTATTACGCCCAAGGGGTGCAGGCGGTTTTCCATCATCGCTTTGAGTTTGCTGGTGTGAGCCATCGGGTGAGCCTATCGACGCGTCTTCACGAAGATGCGGTTGATCGGTTTCAAGAGCAGGATCAGTTTCGCATAGAGAACGGGTTTTTAGTGCGCACCACGGACAATCCGCCAGGGTCGCAATCTAACCGCCTATCCAAGGCTGAGGCGTTCTCGGCCTATGCGGAAGACAAGATTGATTGGGGGCGTTGGTCCCTGACGGCGGGGGTGCGCTATTCGGACATCAAAACCAACCAGCGCCGTTGGAACAGTCCAGACCGTACCGTTGTCCCGGATAGTGTGCGCGACAATGATTTTCATGTGTTGGTGCCGCTGGTGGGAGCGGTTTACGAAATTGATGACCGCTTTTCCTTGTTGGCGTCTTTTTCTCAAGGCTTTGCCCCACCGGGACCATCG
>JALWRV010000070.1 GCA_027080545.1 Parvularculaceae bacterium | reverse complement strand
AAACCGTGGATAATTATTTTTTCTATTATGCGGAAATGAAATTGCCCAAAAATACAGATCTTGCCCAAAGCATCTTGGTCAAAAGCAGCGTCCTTTCGGAATTAAGCCGTGACTGGCTGCACCATATCAACATCACTAAGGGCAACCAGCGCGGCTCACTGAATTTTTCCGGCCGCTCTCCATGGCGCCCCCTATGGCAGAAAAAATAACCACTCGCCCTATTTATCCTATATATTACAATAGGTTACGCCCCATCCCATCCCTCAAAAGCCCTCTCCCCTAATGCCCCTTAAACTCCCGTAAGTGAGCGTTTTAGCCCATTGAAATGCTTGCAAAATCCGTCTCAGTGGGCGACACATGGAACAGAGATATTACTGGCGCGGGCCAGCCTTGGGGCGGGAAGTGTTGGTGGGTAGATAGGGGACGGAATCTCAATCCGGTGGGCTTGGCGACAAGCGCCTTGCCTTGCGGGTTTTTAAGAGTTTTTCCCGACTGACGACGCCTTGCCATACAAACCCTCACAAGCTGGCTTGCCAATCATCACTGGCTGATCAGGTGAACGAAGCTTCACCCCATCGGTATCGAGGAGGAAGGCGTCCAATGACGATCGCAACCAAAACCACCCTATCAACTGTTCACACAAGCCAAAACCGTTCAGGCTTGGGCAAGGGATTTTCACCCATCAAAATTGCCCTACTATCCGGCGCTGCTTTCCTGCCTTTACTCGTCCCCAACGCCCACGCACAAGACGTGACCATCTCAACCGCCGTCACTAACCCGGTCGACACCAACACTGCCGACAATGGTAATCCGGCAAATCTTATTATTGATTCAAGCGGCTCCATTACCGTCACCGGCGGCACGGCCGTGACCCTTAATTCCGATAATGATTTGACCATAGACGGCAATGTCAATGTCAACCCTTCGGATAATTCAACAGGCGTTTTGATCGACGGCACCCGCACGGGCACCGTTACCATCAATGGCGATGTGACCATGGAAGAAGGCACACCAGACGCCAACCTGCTGGTACAAGATTATAATGATGGCCGCACCGGTGTCTGGTTCAATGGCGGCACCTTTACCGGCGATGTGGTTTTTGGGTCCAGCGGGCGCGTAGATTTGTTCGGGGATTTATCCACAGCCGTCCTCATCGACAGTGATGTGGTAGGCAACATCACCATGGGCAGCGATTCTAGTGTGCGCGGGGCAAATTCCAGCGGCTTTGTCATCAATGGTAATGTTACCGGTGATGTTACCTTTGAATCCACCTATGGCTCCTCCATCATCGGGGCTGGTTCTCAAGGAGTTGTGGTCAATGGCAATATTGACGGTGCCTTTTTGTTTGGCGGTAATCTTTCTTCCACAGGCTATACCTCAAACTCTATTACCGACGATCCCGACACGGCCATTGATGAGGTGGCTGAGCAAATCGCCTTGCAATCCGGCTCTGCGCTCACCATCAATGGCGACGTCACAGGCGGGGTCTTGCTCGACGGCCCCCTGCCAAGCTCAGAAGCTACCGGCAGCACCATTATCGCAAGCGCCATTAGCCAAAATGGCGGCGCACCGGCTGTCCATATCGGTGCTCTGGGGCCGGTCACCTTCGGTCTGGTCGACACATCCGCCCTGTCTGCGGCCTATGGCAGTTGGGGCTTTATCAATCGTGGCGAAATAAACGCCAATGGTGTTTATTCCACAGTCAACTCCATAGGCATGTTGATTGAAAACGCCACCATTGCCGGGGGCTTTCGGAATGATGGGGGCATTATCGCTACGGCGAACGCGGCCATGGCGCAAGCCTTGGTTATCGGCTCGGGCACCAGCTTTACCGAACTTTACAATAATGACCGCCTTCAAGCGGTTGCCGTTGGTGGGCTTAACGCCGGCGCGGTAGGGGTTCTTATCGAAGCGGGCGCCACCATTACCAACTTCACCAATGAAGGGTTGATCCAAGGCGGCGTTGTGTCCGACACCGAAGATGCGGTTGGCGTACAAGACCTCTCGGGAACAGTTGCTAGCTTTTTTAACAGCGGCACGGTAACCACCGCCGTGAGCGATTTTGATGACGGGGACGACACCACCACCGCTGATGCGGGCAGCCCCACGGGGCGCGCCATCGCCATGGATTTTTCCGCCAATAGCAGCGGCATGACCATCACCAATGATGTTGGCCCAAACTTCGACTCAGCCACCCAATCGCGCGGCTCATTCGGTATCGTCAATGGGGACGTCTTATTGGGTAGTGGCGATGATATTTATAATCAATTCGCCGGGGGCACCAATGGCGCGATAGATTTCGCCGCGGGCAATGATATTTTGAACATACAAAATGCCGCTACCATCACCAGCGATATAACTTTTGGCAGCGGCAATGATGTCGCTAACATTGATGGCTCTACTTTTACCGGCAGCATGAATTTCGGCCTTGGCAATGACATGCTCAATCTCGTCAACGGTGCCAGCTTTAGCGGCGGCCTGTCCGACGATGACGGCCTGCTTGATATTTCCCTCGTCGCTTCAGCCTTGACCCTAGCGAACCCCACCTTGGTGACCAACATCACCTCACTGGTGATGGACGCGACCTCAAGCCTTGCCTTCACCGTTGCCAATGGCGGCACTCAGGTCTCCAGCATCAACGCATCGGGCACGGTCACCATTGCTGATGGGGCTATTTTGGCTCCCGTGTTCCAAGGGGCCTTTACCCAAGACATCTCCACCACCTTCCTCACGGCAGCAACCTTGAACGTAGACCTAACCACCATTCGTTTTGCCGCCGATGGCGAACAGGCACCGTTCTTGTTCAATTTCAATATTGCCCGTGATGCCAATAATAATAACGCGCTGATATTGACCATTGACCGCAAAAATGCCGCTGAAATTGGCCTCGATTCAACCATTGCCGGGGCTTATGAACCGACCATCGCTGCCCTGGAGCTGGACTCAACTCTCGGGGCCGCCTTTTTTAACCTGCGTTCTGAAGCAGATTTCATGGCCGCCTTCACCCAATTGATAGCTCAGCCTCTCGACGCAGGGCTTTCCTATGCGCGGGCGCAAACCAATTCAGTCACTTCGATCATCACCCAACGCCTCGACATGGCCACCAATTCCGGCAAGCTGGGCAATACGATCTGGCTTCAAGAAGGCAATTATTTTGTCGACCGGGGAGCCGATGCCTCATCCAACGGCTATGATGGGGGAGGCTGGATTATTGCTACCGGTATTGACACTAATTTAGGCCCCATTGATGCCATGGGGGTTAGTGCCCATTTCGGTTCATCGCGCTTTGATGAAAAAACCGGAGAGGATTTTCCCTTTTCACGCACCACCTACGGTGTCGGTGCTTATGGTGCGATCAAACAGGGCAAGTTCCAAATCGATGGTCAAGCCAGCTATTCCAAAACCACCACCGAATCCGATCGCAACATAATCGTTAGCGGTATCAATCGACTGTCTCAAGCAAAATGGGATGGTAGCCAATTTGCCGCCTCCATACGCGGCTCTTATGAAACCGATCTCGGGGGCTATGAGCTTGAGCCGTTCATCTCGGCTGACTATTTATCCTTGAGCGAAGATGCCTATGTGGAAAGCGGCGGCGGGGCAGCTATTGACCTGTCCGTTGATGATCGCAGCGCTGACAGTTTGCGCCTGAATATCGGGGCCAGCCTCGGCAAAACATTCCAATTACGACCTTCGGTTTATGACACCGGCATCCCCGGCACGATCAAACCCATGATCCGCCTCGGCTGGTCACAAGAGCTGATAACAGATCCGTTGACGGCCAATATGCGCTATGTCAGTGGCGGACCCGACTTCACCCTCTCCGCCAACCCGGAAGATGGGGCTGCGATTGCCGCCATGGATGTAGAATATGAAAATGAATATGCAAAAATCCATGCAGGGTTTGCCGGCACCTTCTCCGATGTGGAAAATAATTATTCCTTGCGCATCGGTATCGGCTTGAAGTGGTAATATTCGACCTGCGACAAAGCCCCGCTACCATGCGGGGCTTTGTTCTTTTAAGTCATCATCCCAAAAAACCGTCATTTAAAAATCACTAACCCGGCCCTTGCGCTCCCAATCCCCATAGCGGGTTGGCTCTGGCCCTTTGGGGCCATTTATTTCCTTTTGTGCGCCCTCACCCTCCACGGGCTTTAGCCGTTGTTTTTCCCGCCGTGCTTGCGCTTCAGCCAAGGCCTGCTTTTGCATTGCGGTCAATTTCTTGCCATTGACCATTTCGGGCATATTTTGCGCCCCTTTTTCTGCCATCACAAACCCTCTTACTTCCCTTTCAAAATAATCTCAGTTCCATACCAGTCCCGTCTCATTCCGGACTTTTGCCACAAAGACAAATCGACTAGCCTGTCTCTTATGGAAGAGAAGATTTACACCCCTTATGATGGCTCCGCCACCCCCTTTACCATCGGCCTCAAGCCGCTTGCGGAACGAGAATGGATGGAAATTCACCCAGACCTCACCCAGCGCCTGTGCAAACGCCAACAGATACTCCAGTCCCGCCGCACAGATGTGCTAAGCACCCCGCCCGATGATCCCGCCACTGCCGAACTCTTAGAGATGGTTTTGCAAAACCTCAAAAACCATCATCCGGACATATATGATTTTTCACAAGATCAGGTGCGCATCATGGGCGGCCCCCCGCAATCCATAGACCACACGCATCCCCTCGAAAGCCTTGCCCAATTGGTTGATGAAGATTTTTGCCTCATCCGCAAAAAGGATGAAGGCCATTTTCTAGCGGCTGCTTTATTGTGCTTTCCTTCCTCTTGGCGCCTTAAAGATAAAATTGGCAAAAGCCTTGAGGGCGTACATGCGCCAGTACCCGACTATGCAGGCCCTATGAGCCAACGGGTCAACCTATTATTTGATCGCCTGCGGCCGGAGCAAATTGTCTGGCGACTCAACTGGTCCCTTGACGAAGGGCCCGATCTATATCGCCCCACCCCTCACAGCCATGATCAATGGATAGAGCAAGGGGGGGATCCGGCTGAACATATTTATGTGCGCGTTGAACGCCAAACCTTTCGCCGCCTGCCACAGGCCGGGGATATTGTTTTTACCATTCATATCCAAATGGTGCAGCTTGCCCAACTGATCGCCAACAAACCCCAAGCAGAAAAACTGTCTGGCCTTTATACCCAATTGGCAAATCTTACAGAAGAGCAGTGCCGCTATAAGGGGCTTCTGGCCGCAAGACCTTTAATATTGGAACGGCTGCGGCCCTTTCACACATCCTAATGGGCCTCGTCCCAATTATTCCCGGCATTGGCCTCGACAATCAAAGGCACATCCAACGCCACGGCTGGCAAGGGCGCTTTCGCCATTATTTGCGAAACCAAGGCGGCGGTTTTTTCCGTTTCTTTTTTCGGCACTTCAAAAATCAACTCATCATGCACTTGTAAAAGCATACGCGCCTGCAACCCCGCCGCACGCAACGCCTCCGGCATCCGAATCATAGCCCGACGAATAATGTCCGCCGCCGATCCTTGAACCGGGGCATTAATCGCTTGGCGCTCCGCATAGGCGCGGCGCATGGGATTTTTATCGTTGATCGTTGGAACATGCGTTTTTCGACCAAACAAGGTCTCTACATAGCCTTGCGCCTTGGCTTTAGAGATCGTGTCATCCATATAGGCGCGAATACCGGGGAATTTTTTAAAATAATCATCAATATATTGCTTGGCCTCACTGCGGGATATGCCCAACTGATTGGCCAGTCCAAAGGCGGAAATGCCGTAGATAATACCAAAATTAATCGCTTTAGCGCGCCGCCGCACGGAAGGGTCCATATCTTTTATGGGCACCCCAAACATTTCCGAAGCGGTCATGGCATGAATATCTATGCCATCGGCAAAGGCCTGCTTCATGCTTTTCAAATCCGCAATATGGGCCAGCAAACGCAATTCAATCTGGCTATAGTCAGCCGAAATCAACAAATGATTTTTTTCGGCAATAAAAGCGGTGCGAATTTTACGTCCATCTTCTGTGCGTATGGGAATATTTTGCAAATTGGGCTCATTGGATGAAAGCCGCCCGGTACTGGTTGACGCCAATGAATAGGATGTATGAATACGCCCAGTTTCCGGATTAATAGCCTGTTGCAAAGCGTCGCTATAGGTATTTTTCAGTTTGGCCAAATGGCGATGGTTCAAAATCGCTTGTGCAATTTCAACACCTCCCGCTGCCAACCCCTCCAGCACATCCGCATCGGTCGACCACGCCCCCTTGGCAGTTTTTTTACCCCCCGGCAGGCCCATTTTTTCAAACAATATTTCCGAAATTTGTTTTGGACTAGCAATATTGAATGGTTCGCCCGCCAATTCATGGGCCTGCGCTTCATATTGCGCCATACGCTGGGCAAAGTCGGTGGACAGGCTGCGCAATATATCCACATCCACCTTAACCCCTGCGCGCTCCATTTCAGCAATAATTTGCGGCATGGGGCGCTCTAAAGTTTCATACACGGTCATCATCTGCTCATGGGCAAGCCGTGGCATGAAAATTTTGGCCAGACGCAAGGTCACATCCGCATCTTCCGCCGCATAGCTGGCCGCCTCACTGATTTTTATCTGATCAAAGGTTTTTTGTTTTTTGCCAGTCCCGACAATATCCGAAAACTTTATTGGCGTATGATCTAGATAGGTTTTTGATAAAACATCCATCCCATGATTATGCAGCCCGCAAAAAAGCGCATAGGACATAAGCATGCTATCGCCAATATTGCGTAGCTCAAAACCATGATTGGTTAGAATGATCTGATCATATTTTATATTCTGTCCAATTTTCAAAACTGAAGACGCGCCTAACAGCGGATTGAGGGTCTCGCGCACATCATCAATCTTCAATTGACGTGAAACATCTTCATCATCCAGCGCTAACCCTTCCGCCCCATGGCCGATGGGAATATAGCAAGCCTCGCCCGATGAAATCGCCAATGAAATACCCACCAGACGCGCAGCCATCGCGTTGAGACTATTGGTCTCCGTATCAATAGCCATAATATGGCTCTCATGGGCCTTATCCACAAAAGCTTTCAGACCCTCACGAGTGAAAATGGTTTGATATTGGTCGCGGTCAATAGCCGCCGCCACCGTTTCACTTGCCCCCTCCACCATAGTAGGCTTGTTCTCACCCACAGAGGACGAAGCTTGCTTGTCGGATGACACCCCCAATCGCCGCAGCAAGGTTGAAAATTCCATCTCTTTCAAGAAGCTCACCAAACTTTCTTGATTAACCTCGCATGTGCCAAAATTCTCAATCGGTTCTTCCACCGCCACATCCGTGCGCAAGGTCACCAATTCACGCGACAGCCGTGCAAGATCTGCAAATTCGATAAGATTTTCCCGACGTTTTTTTTGTTTAATCGTTTCCGCATTCGCCAAAAGCGTATCAAGATCGCCAAATTCATTCAGCAAAAGCGCGGCGGTCTTTACCCCGATGCCCGGCACGCCGGGAATATTATCCGTGCTATCCCCCGCCAAGGCTTGCACATCGATCACTTTTTCCGGGGGCACACCAAACTTGTCTATCACCTCTTCAATGGAGATTTTTCTATTTTTCATGGTGTCATACATGGTGATCTTATGGGAAACGAGTTGCATCAAATCCTTATCAGAAGAAATGATCACACTATGCGCCTCTTGGGCTTCTGCCTGCCGGGCATAGGTAGCAATAAGATCATCCGCCTCAAAGCCTGACTGTTCAACGCAAGGCACCCCAAAGGCGCGCACCGCCTCTCGAATAAGCGGGAATTGCGGCACCAGATCTTCCGGCGGCTCCCCCCGATTGGCCTTATAGTCCGGAAAAATATCATTTCGAAAAGAGCCGCCTTTAGGATCAAAAATCACCGCAAAATGGGTCGGCGCCCCGAACTGTTTAATCGCCGGGTCTCCTATATCCGCCAACAGCTTCCACAACATATTACAAAATCCGGCCACCGCCCCCACCGGCAATCCATCCGATTTGCGCGTTAAAGGCGGCAAGGCATGATAGGCTCTGAAAATATAGGAGGAGCCATCCACCAGATAGAGACGATCGCCTTTTTCTAATGGTCGGGCAGATGGTGTGGTGGTCATAGATTTCAGCCTAATGTTTCAGGGTTTCTCTCTGAAACATTTATAGGAGTTGGGCGCAATCACCAACCCAAAAGCAAAAGATGAAAATAAGCCCATCAAGCAGATCGGCGACCACCCTCGATCACCTGAAAGCCAGCGCTTTGCTGCTTCAATTTGCGTTCCTCGCTTGCCTTGAAAAAGCGACGAATAAAACGAGCATATTTCGGGCAAATTTGCTCGCGCCATTTAGAGCCGGAAAACACCCCATAATGGCCAGCGCCTTTTTGCACATAATCCAGACGCATATCTTTCGGAATATTGACGCATAAATCATGGGCTGCTTGTGTCTGCCCAATACCGGAAATATCATCCAGCTCGCCTTCCACCGTCATCAACGCCACATGGCGAATAGCAGCAAGATCAATTTTTTCGTCT
>JALWRV010000069.1 GCA_027080545.1 Parvularculaceae bacterium | reverse complement strand
ATTTTTGACCGAATTCGATACCCTCTTGGAGCCAGCCACTGGCGCCACCAATTCCGAGACCTTGCTGGACGATTATCTCGCCTCCCCACTGGGGCAAGTCTATATCATCGTCGGCAGCGCCCTTGATTATTTTGCATAACTATTGAGCACCTGCTTTCACAATAAAGCAATCTCAACCAATGGCTGATAAAACGCCAGTCATCAGTGATTTTATTACTCTTTTGCCAAATCGGCCTGAATGGCCTCTGCGACCCAATCTATAGAGTCCATCATCAGGCTTTGCAGCGATTGATCAAATATCTGCATTGCGGTGGAAAGCGAACGACTTCCCGCTGGCCTTATCACCGAAAACTCACGAGATGCTACGGTTTCCCCATTCGGGCGGGTCAGACGTAAATGATAAACAATATGCACGCTAAGATCGCTACCATCGCTTACCATATTAAAGCCACGCAGATCACTGATTAAAATATAATCGGCGATGGTTTGAGTGGTTCGATCACCCACATTTTTAACCTGCCCGCTATTCTGGAAAGAACGCTGCATCACCAAGGCGAAAAGCCGCGGCGCCCGATCGGCCCACTCACCCGTGGTGAAATATTGATATTGTAAAGCGCGCGTTGAAATGGCGATGGCAGAACTATCGAGGGCTTCTTCCGTAACAGGGTCCTCAATAATCAGGCGTACATCAATCGGGTCTATGGGCTTGTCCTCATAAGTAACGGCGTTGAGACTATAACGGGGGGCCGCATTACCGCCACCCGGCAACAAAGAAACACAGCCGGTCAGAAAAATCATACCGACTATGGGTAAAAGGAACGCGCGCCAATGAGAAATCATTCTGGTCATTATTTCTTACTCCCGCGATAGTCCGGCTGGGTATCGCCAAAGAAAAACTTGGCCGGATCCCGCTCTACCTCTTTTAAAATATTATCGATCGTGCGCATCAAACGACGGCTATCCGCAATGGCCGCTGAGGCCTGCCCCAAACCCTGTTGGGAAAAAGCATTGATGGCTTCTCGATTGTCCTCGATCACCGCCCGCATATCCCGCATCAACAGTTCCGCTTCTTGGGCGGTGCCGGAAAATGAGTTTAGTGCAGTTGCAACATCGCCTGCCATCATCTGATCCATCCGATCAAGAATACGATCCAGCTTGTTAGAGCTGTTTTCCAGTCGCGCGGTAATGGTTGCGATATTGGCACTGGTTTCATCAACATTTTTCAATATAGAGGAAATTTTATCCTTATCGCTCGCTAGGGCGCCTGTCAGCTCTTCGAGATTGTTAAGAATATTGGTGACACTCTCGGTATTTTCCGGGCTGAGCGCGCGCTGCGCCGCTTCAATAATGTTGCCACTGCCTTCCAACAGCAAATTGATATCCGATGGCTTGGCTTCAATCAGCGGTATTCGCTCGCGAGAAACTTCCCGCAACATTTCAGAACCCGGCGTACCACCGGAAAATTGAATCGCCACCAAACCGGTAATCCCCACCAATTCTAATTCGGCGGTAGTATCGGTTTTAATCGGTGTGCCTTTGGTGACCCGCACGCGGGCAATCACTTCATTGGGGTTATTAGGGGCCAGATTCAAATTCCGCACTTCGCCCACATTAATGCCATTAAACAAAACAGACCCGCCTACAGACAGGCCGGACACCCGTTCACGGAATATCACATCATATTCGTCATATTCCCGTTCAACGCTACCCAGCCATAGGGCGAACATCAATGTCAGAAAAATTACTGACATCATAAAAAATCCAATCAGGACATAATGGGCTCTGGTTTCCATCGATCTATTTTCCCTAACCCTCGACCTCATGGGCACATTCTGCGGCACGTCCCCGTGGACCGGAAAAATATTCCTGTATCCACGGATGCGGATTATTCTTCACCTCATCCAAAGTGCCTACCGCAATCACCCTCTTATCCGCCAATACTGCAACGCGATCACATGCCGCATGCAACGTGTCGAGATCATGGGTGATAATAAACACGGTTAACCCTAAGGATTTCTTTAACCCTAAGATCAACGCATCAAACTTAGCCGCCCCAATAGGGTCAAGACCAGCGGTAGGTTCGTCTAAAAACAATATTTTAGGGTCCAACG
>JALWRV010000068.1 GCA_027080545.1 Parvularculaceae bacterium | reverse complement strand
CGTGGTGATGATTTCTTGTCGTTGTGAGTTGGAATATCGCCCCCCAAGCTCTTGATAAAGATCTTCCAGAAAACGCTCATATTGGCCTGCGGCAAACATGGCTTGAATAACTTTGGAGATAAAAGGCACCAAAGACGGGGTAAAGCGCGCACTTGAAAATAAAATGCGATTGCGGTGGGGCATGTCTTGCAACCATTGATCGCGCCATACGGGCAAATGGTTGAGCATTAAAAGACCCCTGGTTCGACGTCCATAATTTCTGGCAAACCGCGCCCCATAGACCGAGCCGATCACATGGCCGAGCAGCAACACTTTATCGATTTGCAAATGGTCCAGCAATTCAATGCAATCATGGGCAAAACTATCAAGCATGGGATAGTTTTTTCCGCGAACAACATCTTCTGAAGCGCCGAAGCCGGGCCGTGATGGGGCGATAAGACGCCATCCCCGGGCGCGCGCCGCTTCTACCGCTGAATTGGTCAATTGCACCCCGTTGACCAGAGAATGTAAAAATAAAACCGGTCGCCCGTCCGGGGCCCCCTGCTCAAGAAAAGAAAGCCGCCGCCCATCGCTCAAAACCATCTCATGGCGTCGTCGCAACAAAGATGCTTGCGAGGCCGCCCCATCTTGTTTTCTTTTCATGGCGGTAGAGAGAAGCTGATGGGCAACAAAACCGTTCACCTGTCTGGTTAGTGCCAACATGGAATGTAGACCAGATTTTCGCAAAATAGCGCGAATATGGGTGCGCACCGTATTGATGGAGGCGTTTCTTTTCTTGGCAATTTCCGCCGGATCCGCCCCTTCGGCCATCAATCTTAAAATTTCACATTCAGTTTTGCTGAAGCCGTAAAGTGCCCCAAATGCAGTCGCCATTTTCTGGTCGAGGCGAATATTGGAACTTGTCAGGAGAATTTGGCCATTGCCGACCACGCCGGGTTCGATCTCATCATTTTCTCCCACATGGATCATGGTCGCCATCAAAATCACCGGCTCCTCATTACCGATGACACTATTGACCATGAAGCCCGGTTCCGTCTGTAAGTTTGTGCTTTCCATCCACTGCCGCAGCGGGGCCAAAGCCTCGGCCTGGAAGCCTAGCTCACTTACATTTTTGGCCTCCCCGTTAAGCAACGAGTGAGCAACATCATTCATGGCCATAATGGTACCGTCAGGCTCGAAAATAATCCCCACCCCCACCGCTTGATTGACAATACGTCGGGCCCTGTCCGCCTTGGCCTGATGACGGTCCATGCGGTTCAGTAAAGCGATAGCCATCTGGAAATGAGCAACCAATTCGGGGCTGAGTAAATCTGATTCCTGTTGGGTGCCGATCTCGTCAATATTAACGAACCGCTCAATGGCATTCATCAGCTGGTCATAATTCTCTCGATCCAGCGTGGTCGCATAAACCTCGCGAATGAGCTCCGTTTCCGTAAGTTTTTCCATTGTGGTTTGCGTTTCCACCCTGACCATGCCTCAGACGGGCTTAATAGGGTCATTTCACTTTTGCTAATGTAATGCCTATTCCGTCATTTCCCGTGAGAAAGGCACAATAACCCCCCATATTATCGATAATTTTCTCAAAACATACTCAATTTTGATGAGGCTGTGTATGGCGACGTAGCATAATTTTATCGGGCTATCGGGGATACGAGAGATGGCTCGTCGCTCTACGGCATTAGCAATCGGCGGGACATTCCGGCATCGGTTACCGCCAGATCACCAAGAGGCTAATTATGGCACAAGCGTGATCCACCGGTAAGGCTCGGGACAGACGGGCTAATAGAACCGACCCTATGTGGCTCAGGATGCCCCTCCTGAGCCACATTTCTTTAGTCTACACTTCTCGGGGGCCTGCTTAGTCTCATCCAAAGTTTTTAGCAGCCCCATAGGCGGTCTCCAAAGGTGACCTATATATCCCCTTGACCGGCTATTATACCGTTGAGACAAGTAAGGTGATTTGCCACATGACGCCAACTATGGTGCAAGTTTTTCATGTGATGATTGAGGAAGCATGACTGAAACAGCAACATTCTCTATATCCTATGATGGTCCCGCATTGCGTGCCGGAACTATGGATGTAAAAGATTTAGCCCCGGCTTTGTTGTCTAGTG
>JALWRV010000067.1 GCA_027080545.1 Parvularculaceae bacterium | reverse complement strand
CCCTCGCACTTCCCCCGATCGAGCTGCTGTCAGAATTAGATAACGCAGCGCTAGAGCTCCAACCCCGTCGGAAGTCTCTAATTGCCTCATAAGGTCGGGAATTTCATGGTAAGGCACTGCAGCAAAGTGCTTTTCTTTTTTGGGTTGTCGGGGCAACCCTTTACCAATTGACCTCATTGGGGCTTCAGCATCCCTGAACCCTTTCGAAAACGCCCAATCTAACACAGTTCCAATACGCTGCTTCACCCGGCGAGCCGTTTCAGGTTTTTCAAGCCATATCGGCAACAGGGCATCCCGTATTGCTGAGGCAGAAACCTGATCTATCCGCGTTGAGCCCAAAACTGGAATTGCGTAAGTCTCAAGAGTGGTAATCCACTGTCTGCAATGCTTCTTGTTTTTCCAAGCCGCCTTTTGCTCCTGAAAGCAAGCCCTCACTGCTTCTTCAAAGCTGGGTTTTTCCGAAGTCAGAGCACGCTTTCTTTCTTGCACCGGGTCAATGCCTGATTTGTATTGCCTGCGTATACATTCAGCCTTCTCCCGGGCCTCCGCAAGCGTATTGTCAAACAGCGACCCCAACCCGAAATCCCGCCGCTTACCATTTACCTGTAGCCGCAACACCCATGAACGTGAGGTTTCATGCTTCACAACAAGCATCAACCCGCGTCCATCATGGTAACGTCCCGGGGCTTTTGCCGCCCTAACCTTCATGGCATTTAGCTTGCCCATATTTGTTCTCTTTCCCCACATCTGTTCCCACACTTATCGCTGATTATGTGGGAACTGCGGTGAATGAAGGCAAACAGTGAACATCACAAATGTCAATAGAATAAGTAAGTTAAGGTCATCTGCGAACATTCTTGAACACAGGCTTGGAGGACTTCCTGTCCGCCAGCGGTTTACGGAAATGGTTTTCCTGTTTTTCTGTCTTTCCTAATTTGAAAAGAACCCTCGGTTTTTGTTGGCCCAGCCATTGGTTAGGCGTGGTTCGAATCCCGCTCGCGCCGTCAGTATTTTATAGAAATGATTTTCTTATTTTTCCTGCCCTGAGCTTGCCCAACGAAGAACACGAAAATAAGCCCTTGAAATAGCGCTAATTGGCCTGACCTAACATTTTCCGCTCGGGCTTTCTGCTCACTCCCATAATAACCAGACGTCTCCTCATCGCGCAGAAGTTAATTGTCAAGCGTCACAAAACTATCATCATATCATATTAGAAGCCTCGCGTTTTCGTGATTCTCATATGTAGAAGATGATTATGACCAGACAGAGCCGTTATTATTCACTTGGGGTTTCTCCCGGCCTTATCTTGGGGCTATTCATTCTCCTCATGGCGAATGATGCGCAGGCCCAAATCACCCCGCCGCACTATCAAGGGCTGTTGTTCGGGCAGGATATTTCCATCAAATTCAATGGGCGTACTCAGCTTGATTACACCCACGCCGATGCCGAGATTTCGAACTTTGATATTAGAAATAGCGAATGGCGGCGTCTTCGTTTGGGGGGGGGCGGTGCCTATGGGGCCAATTGGAAGTATGGCTTCGAAATCAACATTGCTGACAATGGGAAAATAACCATTACCAAA
Source organism: Parvularculaceae bacterium (assembly GCA_027080545.1). GTDB lineage: Bacteria > Pseudomonadota > Alphaproteobacteria > Caulobacterales > Parvularculaceae > S012-90. The sequence goes on along the minus strand of JALWRV010000067.1, from coordinate 6,999 downwards.
GCCATCATCGATCGCAACTTCTCGAACACCCCCTATTCGTTACGCATTGGCCATTTCAAAACCCCCAATTCCCTCGACCAACAAACTTCGTCACGATTTATTTCCACTCTGGAGCGCGCTGGTTTCGATGGAGCATTTGGTTTTGATCGTGGCCTGGGAGCAGCCTTGATTGGCAAAGGCAAGAGCCATTATTTTTCTGTTGGTGTTTTCGGCGATAATATCAACAGATCTACACCCGACATTGCCTATAGCATTGCGGGGCGAGGCGTGGTGACGCCTATCAAGGTGGCGCAGCACACGCTCCATCTGGGGGTTTCTTTTCGCCATCGCGAATTGCGCAACAATGCTTCCTCCCTACGCTATCGCCAGCGCCCTTATAGCCATAAGGCCGGGCGTATTCTTGCCACCAGTAAATTTGCCAGAGCTGATGATTTTATTGGTCTTGAGGCTGCGGGTCTACGGGATCATTTCTGGATTGCGGGCGAATATGGTTGGTTGAAAGCCGATTGTCCGTCTTGCAACAATGACCCCACCTATACCGGATATTATCTTGAAATGGGTGAGTTTTTTGGCGGGCGGCGCTCCTATAAAAGCGGTGCTTTCTCTAGACCTAAAATTGATCACCCCCTCACCAAGGGCGGATATGGAGCTTTGTCTTTGGTGGCGCGTTTCGACCAGCTTGATTTGAGCGAATATGATCGCACGAACTCAAATATTAATGGCGGACGTCTTGAGACCACCATTCTTGGTGTTGATTGGTGGCCGACGGATCATGTTCGTGTTGGTGTTAATTTTTATCAAGCCGATGCACGCCTGGGTAATAATTCAGCGGGGCTTGATCCGGCCTTTTCTTTTCTGATCAACAATAATTTACCCTCAGAAAAGGTTCGGGGTGCCTTGCTGCGTGCGCAATTTGATTTTTAATGGTTTTAGGGCTTAAGCTGGCTCTTCTTTCTTTTTGAGTCTTATGTAAAAGCCATGAACAAACAGACCGAGCCCGCACAAGCAGTAAATATCACCACAAACTTACCTCATGTCATGGTCGATACCGAAACCGGCCCCGTCAAAATTTGCCGACAACAAAATATTGATCATCAGCTAACCGGCTATTGGGCCCGCACGTCACGGCCCTGCCCTAAATCCTGTATCCAACCGAACATACCCGCTGAAGGGGTACATTCGATAGGTGAATTAGAATTATTGCATTGTTTGGTGCAAAAAAATATTGTGGTCGTGGATAGTCGCACACCCGAATGGTTTCATGGCGGCACCATTCCCGGTGCGATCAACATACCTTTCACCGAAGCCGTAGAGCATCTCGACCTGTTGGGGTGCCACCGGGAAAACGGAGAGTGGGAGTGTACGAACGCTAAGCCAGTCGCCCTGTTTTGCAATGGAGTCTGGTGCGGGCAATCACCCACCGCCATTCGCGCGATGATAAAAGCCGACTTTCCCGCCGACCGGATATATTATTTCCGAAACGGTATGCAAGGGTGGCACTTGTTAGGATTGACCGTGACCGCCCCTGTCGCTGGGGTTAAATGTCTCCCGGAACAGATTTAAGCACGCCCCTTATGATAGGTGCCACCACATTTGGGGTGCGGAACCCGTGTGGTTTTTGGAAAACTAAGCGGTAGTTTTTTCAAGCTGCGCACAGCCAAATAAGCAAAACATTCTGCCTCAATGAAATCTCCGTTCCAGCCCACATCTTCCGCTTTTTTCACCGGGGCTCCTAGCCGGTTGGCGAGCGCATCCATCAATACCGGATTATGCCGCCCCCCACCACAGATAACCCAGCCTATCGGAGGCTGGGGTAAAAAGGCGACGCTGGCGCGTACGGTTTCTGCGGTAAAAGCGGTTAAGGTCGCAGCCCCGTCTGCGGGAGACAAATGTTTGATGGGGTTCAATTTAAAATCATATCGATCCAGAGATTTTGGAGGATTTCGTTTCAAATAGGGCGACAGCATCAACATCCGCAAAGCCGTTTCATCTACAACTCCACTGGCCGCCAATGCTCCATCCTCATCCATCGGTGCCCCAGTGGATAGAACCAGCCATTCATCAATCAACCCATTGCCCGGACCGCTATCAAAAGCGATCATTTCGTTGATCTGACCATTTTCCGGCACATAGGTGACATTCGCGACCCCGCCAATATTCAATACACAAACCGCCCCTTCTGGATTCTGCGCCCGCACCAGCGCTTGATGATAGATCGGTGAAAAGGGAGCCCCCTCGCCGCCGGCTTCTATATCCTGTTTGCGAAAATCATCGATAACATCGATTTTTAGTTCCTGTGCCACAATAGCACCAGAGCCTATCTGCCAACTACGCCCCCGCTGATCGCGGGCCTTGGCGGGACGATGCAATATGGTTTGCCCATGAAAGCCAATAATATCAATTTCGGTTCGTTGCAAATGGTGCTTTTCCATCAATTTCTGGGCCGCATTAATATGCGCACTGGTGACCATATCCACCGCTTGGGTAATATCATCAGCACTATCGCGCCCTTCGAGAGCCGCTTTGGTGGCCCGCACCACCATCGCCCGCGTCGTCGCTTCGTATGGCAAATGTAGATTGGGGCCAACCTCAACCAAGCCTTCGCCATCTGTTCGCACAATCGCCGCATCCACCCCATCAAGGGAGGTCCCAGCCATAAAGCCCAAAGCGGTCAACACACGCGAATTACTCATAGATTTCCTTTATCATCCAGCGCTCCTGATAGCATGATTTGCCCTCTTGTCAGTCCTCGTAACGTCTCACCCTCCCGATAATATTCTCTTTACCTCACCCTCTGGACCTCACCGGAAGCTTCGCATACAAAGTTGCCAAAAGATCATCACTCCGGCGGACACAGGACCCCATGACACAATATGCTTCCGAATTCTTAAATGTTCTTCAGGCCCGTGGCTTTATCCATCAGGGAACCAATCTTGAGGGGTTGGATGCCCGTGCGGCCAAGGGGCCGATTGCCGCCTATATTGGCTTTGATGCTACAGCTCCGAGCCTTCATGCTGGTAGTCTGATCCAGATTATGATGCTCTATTGGCTTCAACAGACCGGCCATAAGCCTATCGTCTTAATGGGGGGGGGCACCACAAAAGTCGGCGACCCCACAGGCAAAGATTCCCAGCGCAAACTATTATCTGATGCGGAGATTGACGATAATATCGCCGGGATCAAACGCGCCTTTGACCCCTTCCTAGACTTTAATGAGAGCGCCAACGGGGCCGTCATGGTTAATAATGATGATTGGCTTTCGCGTCTTGGTTATGTGGAATTTTTACGCGATTATGGGGTTCATTTTACCATCAACCGCATGTTGACCTTTGATAGCGTCAAGCTTCGGCTTGAGCGTGAAAGTCCGATGACTTTTTTGGAGTTCAACTACATGCTGATGCAGGCCTATGATTATCTGGAATTGCATCGACGTTTTGATTGTGCGTTGCAAATGGGTGGCTCTGACCAATGGGGAAACATTGTCAACGGGGTAGAATTGTGCCGCCGGGTGGCTGCGGCTTCGGGCGATGAACAGGCGGACGTGTTTGGTTTGACCACCCCGCTTTTGACCACCGCTTCCGGCAAAAAAATGGGCAAAAGTGAACGCGGCGCGGTCTGGCTGAATAGTGATATGTTTTCAGCCTATGATTATTGGCAATATTGGCGCAATTGCGAGGATGCCGATGTGCCTGTGCTATTACGCCGTTTCACGATTTTGCCTATGGACGAGATTGCCCGGCTAGAGAAGCTGGAAGGGGCAGAGCTGAACGAAGCCAAGAAAATTCTCGCTACCGAAGCCACCGCCATGCTCCATGGGCGCGATGCGGCAGTCAAAGCCGCTGAAACCGCGCGCCAGACCTTTGAACAGGGTGGTGCTGCGGGCGACCTACCTTCTATTATGCTCCCAAAAGCCGCACTTGAAAAAGGGATGGCGGTGCTGATCCCGTTTCGCGACGTCGGCCTTATTGCATCCAATGGTGAAGGCATGCGCCATATCAAAGCCGGAGCTTTAAAAATCAATGATCAACCCGTTGAAAGAGATAAAATACTCAACCTCGACGACCTGAAAGACGGGGTGATAAAATTATCTGTTGGCAAAAAGAAACACGCTCTCGTCAAAATTGATCAAGATTAATCAAGCATATCTTCTTGATCTTGACCCCTTTCCTCATCGGGCAAGGGAAGAACCGTCACTTCTTCGGTTGGGATATCAGCGCGCATCTGCTCTTCCACCACGCTAATGGCTTCTTCCAATAGCTCTTCTGTAGTTGGACGTTTCTTGCGGATGGGATCAAATAAGCGTCTGAAAATACCTGGCGCTAATGCCGCCAGCGTGTTGACCGTGATGGTGGGGGATGCCATGGGGCCGCTGACCGTATAGGTAAAAGCCACCACCCCTTCCCCTTCGCGCGAAACCAATAATTCACCCACCCCAGGAATATTGCCTAACATTGAGTTGAACTGATATGCGGGGGCTAAGGCGCCGTTTAAATCAAACTGTTTTTCATTGAAATTGATATTGCCTTCGAGGGATATACCAAGCGATGGTCCCGTGGCACGGCTCTTATTAAAGGATAGAACTTGCTTGTCCAAAACAATTTCTGCGGACGCATTGGAAAAATATATTCCCTCATCATTCAATAGGCTGGCTAACCCGTCGAGTGAACCCGCGGACAATATGCGCCCGATTAAAGGCACATCGACCATGATCAAATCACTAGCATTGAACTGTCCCGACAAGGTACCATTGGAAAATATTTTTGCGGTAAAACGCCCCTCTCCCTTGCTCAGCATTTTTCTTCCGGTTAATCCGTGAACGATTGGCCCAAGATTATTGGTCTCAACCTTCAGGCTTTTTGAATAAGCCGATCCATCACTTTGTAAATGGGTTGAAAAACGCCCTTCATCGGCAAATTGCGCCACAATATCGAGAGCTTGTATGGATTGACCATTATGGCGCAAGCTGGCTGCAAAAGGTGCCAACAATATGCCATCCTTCATCAGCAATTTATCAAGAAAAATATCTACAGTCAGGCGGCCCGGTAATTTTTCGCCGCCCCCCATCGTAAATAAATCACCGATGAGGCCACTTATATCCGCCTGTTGACCCCGTAACTGGATGATTAATTCTTCTGCATCCGTTCGCTTGGCTTCCAAAATAAAGTCAGCATGGTCCTTGACATAAAAGCGATCTATTTTTGCGCTTAGAAATTTTCCCTTCGCCGTTGCCAACCCTTTGCCTGTGACCTCAAGGTCTTTGGCGCTGATACGAAAATCATTTACCATCCATCCTTTGTCTGGTCCGCTTTCACGCTCAAGGATCAATGACAAATCACCCTTGACCCCCACCGGCTTACTCCACGAGAACAGGCCAGGGTTTAGTTCAGAATCCGTCAAGTCTGCAGTTATTTGATAGTTCTCAACCTCATTACCCCGCATGTTCAGGGTAATCGAATAGGGCAATCGTCCCCGTAGAAACTGGCGAACAGAAAAGCCATAGCTATCGGCCGTGACCGTATCCATAACGCCACTGATAACCATTGATCCTTTATTCTGCTTGCCTATTTCTCGACGCCATTTCAAGGCAACCGGCGTGTCCATAATTTCCGCCGTTGCATCAATCACAACCTGTTTTTCATCAAGGCTGACCTGCCCCGCCGCATTGTCGATATCGCGATCCGACAACAGGCCAATGATTTTGGTATTGGAAAAACCGCCCTCTCCAGTAATTTTTAACTCTGTGAAAGAGCCATCCACTCGCATAGGGTTCTCAATATTGAGCTTAAAAGAGCCGGTCCCTGATAACATTTCGGGTTTCAGCTTGCTGCCTTGTAACAGTTTCAAAGGAGGCTCATGGATAAGACGTACCATTTCCTCTACCGGGCCGGTGACGGAAACGCTGTAGGCGGATGTCGCCCCTTGGGGGAAGAAATGGGGCACCCTGGCCGTGCCATGGACTAATTTTATGCCCCCCAGAGTGCCGTCCGATGCCACGAACGAAAATGAATTGCCAGCAAGATGGCCTTTACCTCTGACATTTTTCAGTGGAGGCATAGCATCCACATAAATGAGTTCAGCACCATCAACCGCAAAGGTGACATCAAGCATCTCATCGTCCAACCCTTGACCTTGGCCGATGCGGTCGGGCGGAATATCCATCGCGAACCGTAAATGCGAAACTTTACCGGAAGGCAGATGGGTCGCGACCCATTGACGCGCGCCTGGCGCTATGGCGACAGGCCACCCTTGCACCACGATATGCGTATCTATAGCCTCATCGAGTGTGCCATTAGCTTTAATGCCCAAACTGCCGTTCGGTTGCTGTGATGGCAACAGGGTGAGCGCCGCTTTCATCACCGCCCCGTCGAGATTATAGGTGAGGTCCGGAATAATGATTTGCCGGCTTGTATAGTCAACCAATCCGGTGGCCGAAAAATCTGCCAAATAAACTATATCCTCAAAAACATTCATTGGCCCTAAGGTCACATCATCAGCGGCCAATGAAAATTCGACTTGCGTAGAATCCCGCTCCCCGAAGGAAATGAACCCTTCAAATGTGCTATTGGTTGATCCGGCGACAAGGTTGAAGCTATCGAAAGCAAAGGTGCGACTAGGGGCCACAAATTTGCCTTGATAATGCAAACTATCGAACGGCAGAGTGCCCATATTCGTCAACAGTGCCCCGCCGCTGCTCTGCACATCAATATCAGCATCGCGTAACGCACCATCATTGCCAAGCTGCATATCAATGGAGCCACTTAGGCGAGCCCCTTCCAAAGAAATTGGTGCTTCTGGAATAAAAATCGATGCCATTTCCCCGGCTGGTACTTTTGTAAGGTCCATACGCGCATTAATATGATCCCCCCCTTGCAGGGCGAGCGCTGTGACCACCAGCGTTGCTTCTTCACGACCATATTGAAGCGGAACATAGATACGGGCTGAATATCCATCACCGGGCAATGTCCGCGCTTCCAACTCTGCCCCCTCGGCACGCCATTC
>JALWRV010000066.1 GCA_027080545.1 Parvularculaceae bacterium | reverse complement strand
CGCTACTTTACCCCCATCCGGTCCTTTGCAAGGCATAGCCTATAGCGAAGAAGGGGAATTAATGGCATTGGCACACACTAGCCTACCCCATTACGGTGTGCAGTTTCACCCAGAGTCGCTTTTGAGCAAACAGGGTTGTGATATTTTGAAAAATTTCGTCGAGATGGTTAGGCGACAAAAGGGCAGTAAGCCATGACAATCTGGTTCAATGGAGCGTTGAAAGAGAACAAAGCCCCTTTGCTTCGGGGGGACGATAGGGCTTGTCTATTGGGCGATGGGCTGTTTGAAACTATTTTGTGTCGCGATGGGGTGCCGATATTTTTTGATGATCACATGCAGCGGCTTGAACAATCAGCCCGTCAGATAGGGTTGGCCATACCCTATACAGGGCAGGATTTACGCAAAGCCATCACCGATCTATGGCAAAAATTGACTGCGGATGAGGGGCGGTCATTGGCGCGTGCGCGTATCAGCCTATTGCGTGGTCCCGGTGGGGCTGGGCTATTGCCGTCACAAAAAGCCACAGCCCAGGCTAATATTATGGTGCAACTTATCCCCTATCATCCTGTCACCCAGCCATCCCTGTCTCTCATGGTTGCCGAGACACGGCGCAATCACGCCTCGCCGGCAAGTCGCATGAAAACCCTGTCCTATATGGATAATATTTTGGCCCGCATGGAGGCTGAGGCGGTAGATGCCGATGACGCCTTGATGTTAAATGGACGTGATGAGGTTGCTTGCCTGACGATTGCCAATATTTTCTCGCTGCGCCCAGATGGGTGCGTGGTGACCCCGCCATTGGCGGCGGGCATATTGCCCGGTATTGTTAGGGCCAAAATTTTAATGCTTGCGGATAGGGTCGGTATAAAACTTGTGGAACGCTCGCAGACTGTAGAAGAGTTTTTTTCTGGCTATTGTTTTGCCAGTAATTCGCTTATGGGATTACAGCCTTGCCATCATAGGCAAAACGGTTCGACGGTTCCAAGACCGCAAGAATTTATCGCCTTAAAGCAAGCCTATGAGGATTTGCTGCAGGGGGAGGGGCAAAGATGAAAATAGAATTTACCCGCGATCAATTGGTGGCTATTGCCTCCGGGCTTACGGCTGATGAGTTGGCGCGTCAATTTCATCAATTTACGGATTCCCTAACCTTAGCTGAATGGTCAGCTGAAACAAAGTTGGGAGAAGGGGGGTTAGAATTAACACCGGCGCAACAACAAGCTTGCCGTGCCCGTTTTTTCCATTTTTTTGGCCATGACGATGTTGTTGGGAAAGAAAGCCAATCCGCCTGTTTTGGTGATTGGGCGGACCAGATTGCGCCGCACCTGACCAGCCCTCTAAAAATAGTCTATTTTCCACCATCCGCGGATTCTGAAACCCCCGCGATCAGTCACCCAGCCGAAGCGCTTATTCAAGATGCCGAAGCCATGGCCAATCTGGTGCGAGGGTGCCGCCGGGTTATTGCCATGGTGGCACCGCACTCCTTGTTTGGTTTTGCTACCACCGTGCTGGCCCCCTCCCTATTAAAGCTGGAAACGGTTGATGCGCGGCCTTTGTCGGTGGAGCAGCTCGAAGAAACCATCGCGCCGGGGGATTTAATTGTCGCGACCCCAACTCTGTGGCGATTTTTGTTACAATCCGTGCCAAATTTCCCCACGAATATGTTTGGTCTTTCGTTTGGCGAGCCGCTTTCCGGGGCGCTTTACACATCGCTGCGCGAGCGCGGTTTGTCCGCCTTGCGCGAAATTTATGGCTCAACCGAAAATGGTATAATCGGCTGGCGAGAATCCCCGAGTGAAAAATTTGTCCCCTTCGGCCATTGGCAACGCGATGGGGAAGATTTGATCCGGCTGGGAGAGGCGGGAGAAAAAATCTCTGTCAAACCCATGGATCGGCTCGTTTGGAGTGGGGAGCGCGCCTTTTCTTTAGAAGGGCGTCGTGATGGCGCCATACAAATTGGTGCCGTGAACGTCTATCCGGATATGATTGCCAAAAAAATTGCAGACCATCCAGATATTAAAGAATGTCAGGTCTCTGTTTCGCGCCATGGGGTGGCCATGGATCGATTGGTTGCCAAGATCCTTTTACGCAAGGGGCTGCTGCCGGATCAGACCATGGCTTGGAAG
>JALWRV010000065.1 GCA_027080545.1 Parvularculaceae bacterium | reverse complement strand
CCGTCTTTGTCGCCCACCGCCATCCAGCGATCAAGCAGGCGCTCGATGGAAGCGCGCATCTGTTTGCTGGCCTGCTTCAGGCGAGGGCGCCCGGGATGCCATGCCCAATCGGGCAAGCCCACCAGGGTGGCGACAATTTCCCATGGAGTATTGTTTAAATACATATCCACAGCCGCTTGAATAGTACCGGCTTCGGGCATGGCCATGCCGCCAAACAAAGTGCGCGAAATGGCCTCATAGGTGGTCTGGGTGATGTCCTTATGGATCGGGCGCACCGCGCTTTGGCCACCTTTGCGCCAACGAGCGAGGAGATTTTCCGCCGCTTGGGACATGGTCGGCACATAGGTGAGCAGATTTTGATGACGAAAAAGCCCGGACACTGCATAACGTTGCCAGCGCCATTCATCCCCCTGATCGGTGAGGATGGATTTGCCTAGAGGGCTGGAAAAGACCCGCTGCTCCAAGGGGGGTTTGGGGAAAGATTTATGCTCTTCGAGAAAGACTTTTTCCACCAGATCGGGGTCGGTAAGCCAGACAATTTTGAGCCGCCCCTTTTGATAGGGAACAATCGGCTCTTCATAGACCGATTGGGGCAGGCAGCGCAGGGGATTTTGCACGAAATGATGCAGGAATTGCGGCACCGGAAAAGGCTTTTGCGGCGGCGTTACCCCCGGCCAATCCATTTTTTCGGGGGGCAAGGAGGAAGCAGACGAGGGGGTGTTTGTGGCAAGCGCCGTCATCAATCAATATCAATCCCGAAAAGCGTGGTGGCAAACAGGCTTGAACCGCCTGCCATAGCCTAGGGACCATAAGCGCAGCAGCCCCACAAGCCAAGGGTGGATTTTGATTTTGGACTTATCGGTTTTTCAACCGGCAGAGCAAAGGCCGGGCGGATTAAACAGATTTCATGCCTTTACGGATTTGCGCGCGTAATTCATCAATGCTTTTCAAGCCCTGATCGGTTTCCACATGCCAGAAGGTCCAGCCATTGCAGGCAGCGGCATTTTGTAATTGCGCGCCGATTTTATGGATTGAGCCTTGGTCGCTGCCGCGTTTCAGGGCGGCGATGGAGCCATCTGCCTTGACCGTGGCTTTATATTTGCGATTGCCGGAATAGAGCTTGGTGCCCGGGGTGATGAGCCCGGCTTCCACCAATTGCCCGAAAGGCACCCGGGGCAGCGCGCGTTTTGACGGGGTGGGGCGCACCTCATGGGCTTCGAGGGGGGTTATTTGTTTAATCCGCGCTTTGGCCTGTTTGATATAGTTCTTGTCGCGCTCCAGCCCGATAAAATGCCGCCGCAAGCGTCGTGCCACCGCACCGGTGGTGCCGGTACCGAAAAACGGATCAAGTATCACATCGCTTTCTTTGGTGGACATCATGATAATCCGGTGCAACAGGCTTTCGGGCTTTTGGGTCGGGTGAATTTTTTTGCCCGCCTTGTCTTTCAGGCGCTCATGGCCGGTGCAAAGGGGAAACTCCCAATCGGAGCGCAATTGCACATCTTCATTGCCGGCCTTCATGGCGTCATAGTTGAAGGTGGGCCGGGATTTTTCTGATTTACCAGCCCAGATTAAAGTTTCATGGGCATTGGTGAGGCGAGTGCCGCGAAAATTTGGCATCGGGTTGGTCTTGCGCCAGATGACATCGTTCAAAATCCAAAAGCCTAGATCTTGCAGCACCGTGCCCACACGAAAAATATTATGATAGGACCCAATCACCCAAATGGCGCCATTGGGTTTTAGTAATCGTTTCGCCTCGCACATCCAGTCGCGGGTAAAGCCGTCATAGGCTTTGAAACTGTCAAAGCGATCCCAATCATCATCCACCCCATCGACGCGGCTATTATCGGGCCGCGACAAATCGCCCCCCAATTGCAGATTATAGGGCGGATCAGCAAAAATAAGATCAACGCAAGAATCCGGCAACGCCTTCATCGTTTCAATGCAATCCCCTTGCAGGATTTCATCTAAAGGCAGGGGCTTGGCGACGGGACCTTTTTTAACAATGCGCGGCAAGGGATTGATCCTTTGAAGTTTGTTTCTCAAGAGCCCGCATGGTGAGTCACGGGGGAGTCCGCGTCAAGAAAAAAACGTCCAGACCCCATTAAAAATCTTGTTTTATCAATAT
>JALWRV010000064.1 GCA_027080545.1 Parvularculaceae bacterium | reverse complement strand
CCAACATTCAGATATACATAGCTTTCATTTTGCCGATGGGCAAAAACAGGGGTTGCAAAAGCGGCAAAAGTAATAAGAAAAAGGAAGGCTCTAAGCATGTTTGACCGGTAGCAGATAGATAATAATTTTGGTGCGTTATCAAATGCCAATACAGGTTCTACGGCTATATTGCCACCTCTTTTCATACTTAAGCATTGCTTGAGCGGTATCAGGGTAATATGGTTTCTGCCAATGTATAAAAAAAAATCAAATTGGGTTTAGAAGGCAAATCAACACCGCAGGCACAGTGCAAAACCTGTTCTGATTATTGAGGTCCTTCAAAGTGTATATGCCAGACGGGTAGGGGGCGGAATGAAAATTGTTATCACGGGGGCGCAAGGCCTGATCGGCTGGCACGCCGCCGCCCGATTACACGCGCTAAATTGCGGCGCACGGTTTAAGGGCCGTGCTGAACCACATGAGCTGGTGTTACTGGGCCATAGCGAGTTTGAAACACCCACCACCTTGCAGGCCGCTGTTCGTAATGCGGATGCTGTGTTGCATTTTGCCGGCGTCAACCGCGCGGCGGACGATGTTGTTAAAGCCGCCAACCCCGAAATTGCCCACCGTTTGATAGCCGCATGCCATGCCACAGGTGCCTCCCCCCATATCGTCTATGCAAACTCCATTCATGCGGATAGCGCGTCCATTTACGGGCGCTCCAAGCGCATTGCCGCAGAGGTGCTCGCTGCAGGCGCGCATCGCTTTACCAACTTGATATTGCCTAATATTTTTGGCGAATGTGCGCGGCCGTTTTACAATAATGTCACCGCCACGCTCATCCGGCAATTGCATACGGGGGTTGAGCCCACTGTCAACCCCGAGGGCAAAATCCGGTTGCTCTATGCGGGCGATGCCGCACAATTGGCCATTGATGCGGTTACCGAGGGGGTTACCGGCGATATTGCCCCAAAAGGCCGGCCCATAACCATCCCCGACTTGCTGAAAAAGCTTCAACACTTCCACGATCTTTATCGGGCGAATATTTTTCCTGACCCATCGGACCCGTTTGATCTGGCCCTGTTTAATGCCTATCGCGCTGACAGCGACCCAGACAGTTGGCAACGCACCCTCGAGATGAACCTCGATGAGCGCGGCACGCTTTTTGAGGCGGTGAAAGGTGGTGGTGGCGGGCAGGTTTTTATGTCGACGACCAATGTGGGTGTCACCCGTGGCAACCACTTTCACCTGCACAAAATCGAGCGATTTTTGGTGGTGCACGGACAAGCGATGATCCGGATCCGCAAGGTGTTGACAGACAAAGTATGGGAATGCCGCGTGGACGGGGCCACCCCCACACCCATTGATATGCCGACCTTGCACACTCACTCGATCGAAAACATTGGCGACACCCCGTTGCTGACCCTGTTCTGGACCCATGATTTGTTTGACCCGGAAAACCCCGAAACCTATTCCGACATCGTGCTGCCATGAAAAAACTGAAAGTCATGACCATTTTGGGCACCCGCCCGGAGATCATCCGCCTTTCCCGCGTGATGGCGCGGCTGGATGCCTTTACCAACCACGTGATTGTGCACACGGGCCAAAACTATGATTATGAGCTGAACGAGGTCTTTTACCAAGACCTTGCCTTGCGCAAGCCGGACCACTTTTTGGAGGTCGGCGGCGGTAGCCTCGGGGAAACGCTTGGCGGTATTTTGACCGGAATCGAAAAGGTGCTGCTGAGTGAAACCCCCGATGCGGTGATTATTCTGGGGGATACCAACTCGGCGATTTCAGCGATTATGGCGCGGCGGCTCAAAATTCCGATCTACCATATGGAGGCCGGCAACCGCTCGTTTGATATGAACGTGCCCGAGGAAACCAACCGCCGACTGGTGGACCATATTGCCGATTATAACCTGGTTTATACCGAACACGCGCGGCGGCATTTGCTCTCCGAGGGCCTTGCACACCAGCGTATTTACCTGACCGGCAGCCCAATGCAGGAGGTATTGGCGCATTACCGCGATCAGATAAACACCTCGGATGTGCTGGCACGCTTGGCCCTGAAGGCGCGCGGGTATTTCATTGCCTCGCTGCATCGAGAGGAAAATGTCGATAGCCCAGCGCGCCTGACTGCGTTGATCGAG
>JALWRV010000063.1 GCA_027080545.1 Parvularculaceae bacterium | reverse complement strand
GCGGGCTTGCTTGTGGGCGGCGATCAGGCGCTTGGGGTCATGTTGTTCTTCTACGCCAGCCCCGATATTGCGTCCCAACAAGGTGATCGGATGAAGACGTGCCCCCCCATAGGCTTGCACGGGCCAAGGCGGAGCGAAGGAAAGCAAGGTTGCCCCGGCCAAGCCAACACGGCGATCTTTCAAGCAGGCAACAAAACCAAAAAGCGCACTTTCTTCGAGTACCGCATCAGGGTTGAGTAATAAAAAATGCGTGATGGCGAAAGCCCGCAACCAGATCAACCCGACATTATTGCCCGCTGCAAACCCGCCATTGTGATCATTCTTAATCAAGACCAGATTGGCCGCTTCCGGATCCCCATATTCGGTGACAAATTTTGGTTCGATGCCGATGGTTTTCTGGGCGCTAATAATAGCCGGGCGTATGGCGGCTATGGGCTTTAAACATATATTTTTAAGCCGATGGCTTTGTTCTAGCTGAGGCCATTGGTCATAGCGCAAGGCGGCCTCGAAAATATCAAGGGATGTATCGCGCGACCCATTATCGACAATGACGACTTTACTTTCCGGCCCCAACGTGGCGGCGCCGAGCGCCGAGCGCGCCGCTTCTAATGCCAGCGCTGCGTTACCATAATTGACAATGACGATGGCGAATGATTGTTGGTCTGGCATCATCCCTCCCCCCGCATCAGAGCGGTTTGCGTCAACGGGTCGGGGGCCAGCGGGTCCGGGGCCAGCAACAGGTGGCGGGCCTCAAGGGGCAAGGCTTCGAGAAAATCATGGAGAAAAGATTGGGTGACCTGTTGGCCATAAAGCCGATCATTCCCGGCAACAGAAAGCCGCACCAAGGCGCTATCGCGTCTTTGGTCGCGGCTGGTTTTTAAGAAAAATAATTGCTGGCCCACTTGCGAGCGCACATAATAGTCTGACACCCGCATCCAATAGGTCACCAATTCTTGACGCACCCCATTATTGGCCATCAGGCTCACCAGATCGATGGGGGGGGATGTGTAATAGGCTTGTCCGGTTTTACGTTGGTCGACCTTATAGCCTTGGGCAACATAGCAAATTTCAGGAAGATGCAAGCGCATGGTGTCGCCCCGGGCGGCCCCATAGACGATGACCATCATAATCAAATCACCGGCATCATTGCGATAGGCCCGATAAAGCCGCGCCACGCCCAGCTCCTCCGGTAATTCGGTGGGCAACACCATGGCGTTTTGATCTACCGCTTGCCATTGGGCGAAATGGGTGGGAACCAGCTTTTCCAAATTTGGAATATTGGTTTGCTCGATGGTTTGGTGGGGCAGAAAAATCGCGGTCAAAATGGCAATTGCGACCATGGCCCCCATAACGATAAATCCGGTGGTGGTACGGTTGATCGTCATTTCGCCCCCTCAATCATGCGCGGGAAAAAAGTGGCAATGGGGCGGCGTATATTTTTCCAAACTTGCGGTTCGCTAAGCGTGTCGAAAACAAACAAGCTCAAAAGAGCAATGGCAAACATGACCAGCCCTGCTAGCTCATGCATGAACCCTTGTCCCGCATCATAACCAAATTGCAGAGTTATCCAGATCAATAAAATCACGCGGATGATATTGGCCATTATGGCGATCGGGATGAGCACCAAAAACAAAAACAGATTGCGCCCAACCCCTGACCGTTTGACCAAATAGAGATAGGCCGCCCCCACCGCTGTCATCGCCACCAAGGAATTTAATCCCGAACAGGCATCCGCCACCAAGAGCTGATAGGGCCCTGCGGCAATAATGACCCCGGAATGGGCAACCGGAAAGCCCAACCCCGAAAGCAGGCTTGTGGCGGCGTCAGAAACCCACATCTTCAAGGGTCCCGTGAGGAGGTCCAACAGCCAACCGGGCCAGACAATAAGATAGGCAAACAGCAAAACCGGAAACCATAATTGGCGCAGCAGAGGCCACCCGCCGACCAGCACCAAAGCCCCCGCCAATATGGGAAGCTGGGCGATGGTCAGCATGATTTCCATTTCCGCAAAGCGCCCGAGGACGAACAGGCCAAGCCCGAAGATAAACCAAATAGCGCCTAAAACCATATGGGTGGGGGGGCAAACGAATTTTTTATCAAACCAGCCTTGGGCATAGAGCTTGCCCAAGCGCACGG
>JALWRV010000062.1 GCA_027080545.1 Parvularculaceae bacterium | reverse complement strand
AATTTCTTCAGCGTGGTTTTGTGGAACGCAAAAAATCTTTCGTCAATTGGGACCCGGTGGATGGCACGGTGCTGGCGAATGAGCAGGTGATCGATGGTAAGGGATGGCGATCAGGCGCTCCCGTCGAGCGGCGAGAACTATCGCAATGGTTTTTCAAAATTACCGATGAGGCCGAAGATTTGCTCGCCGCCTTGGATGATGGTCGCCTTGATGGTTGGCCGGACAATGTCAAGCTGATGCAAAAAAATTGGATTGGGAAGTCCAAAGGTTTGAAAATGTCGTTTCCCCTGGTGGGGGGCGATGTACATGGATATGCGGCCATTGATATTTTTACCACACGCCCCGATACGCTTTTTGGGGCTTCCTTTATCGGTCTCTCCCCGGACCACCCATTAGTAAAAAGCTTTGCTGCCAGCGATCCAAAGCTACAAAAATTTATTGATGAATGTCAAAAAATAGGAACTTCTGAAGAGGCCATCGAAAAGGCGGACAAAAAGGGGTATCGCCTGCCGATAGAGGTTACCCACCCTCTAATCGAAGGGGAAACTCTTTCTGTTTGGGTAGCGAATTTCATTCTTATTCAATATGGCACCGGGGCCATTTTTGCCTGCCCGGCCCATGACCAACGCGATTTAGATTTTGCTCGTAAATATGATTTGCCCGTGCGTCCGGTGGTATTGCCCAAAGGGGCTGATCCTAAAACATGGGATGTTGATGAGGAAGCCTTTGTCGGCGATGGCACACTTTTCAATTCAAAATTTTTGGACGGATTGTCCGTAGACGATGCATTATCAAAAATCATTGAATATATGGAAAGTAAAGGGCTTGGCGAAAGCACCACAACGTGGCGATTGCGTGATTGGGGGATTTCCCGTCAGCGTTATTGGGGCTGTCCAATACCGATTATTCATTGCCCAAAATGCGACATCGTGCCGGTGCCCACAAATGATCTGCCCGTGAAATTGCCCGATGAAGCCGACTTTTCTAAACCCGGCAACCCTCTTGACCGCCACCCCACATGGAAGCATGTGAAATGCCCCAAATGTGGCGAGGATGCCACCCGCGAAACCGATACATTTGATACATTTGTGGATAGTTCTTGGTATTTTGCCCGCTTTGCCGCGCCTTCAGATCAGGCCCCTACCAACCCGGAAGAGGCCAATTACTGGTTGCCCGTGGATCAATATATTGGCGGCATAGAACATGCTATTTTACACCTGCTTTATGCGCGCTATTTCACCCGCATGATGAAAGCCTGTGGCCATGTGAACATAGAGGAACCGTTCCGAAACCTGTTCACTCAAGGCATGGTCACTCACGCCACCTTTAAAGACACGCAAGGACAATGGCTTTTCCCAGAAGACGTTATCGCCAAAGACGATGGCTTTGTGCATGCCAAAACCGGCGAACCGGTAACGGTTGGGCCCATCGAAAAAATGTCCAAGTCGAAGAAGAATGTGGTCTCGCCGGAAATGATCGCCGACAGCTACGGCGCTGATGCGGCGCGGTGGTTTATGCTGTCCGATTCTCCCCCAGAGCGGGATGTAGAGTGGACCGATAGCGGTGTTGAGGGGGCTTGGCGTCTCATCAATCGCGTATGGGACATGATTGAACCGCAAGCCGAACTGTTAAGGGAGAAAGCGGACACCCAAACCTTCGCCGACACGGACCAGGACTTACGCCGGGCGACCCATAGCGCCATTAAAGGGGTTAGTGATGATATTGCCCATTTCCGGTTTAACAAAGCCATTGCCCGGCTTTATGAATTTATCGGATTTTTGCGCAAATCCGCCGCTCTTTCTGGCAATACAGCCCCGACGCAGCCCGCTCTTGCAGAGGCTTTTTCCGCACTCATTCGGCTTATTGCCCCCTTTACCCCTCATTTGGCCGAAGAAAGCTGGGCTCATCTCGGCGGCGATGGGTTGGTTTGTAACGCCCCATGGCCTAGCTATGATGAGGGCCTTCTTGCTACCGAAACAATAATTTTACCAATTCAAATCAATGGTAAAAAGCGCGCTGAACTGCATATCGCCCCCGATGCGAGCAAAGATATGATCGAGCAACAGGCCTTGTCCAACGAGGCCGTTAAACGGCATATTGCCGGAAAGACCATCGCCAAGCTGATCATTGTACCCGGGCGAATAGTTAATATTGTTCTATAGGATTTTAACCAATGCCCCGCTTTTTGACGATTATCCTCCTCGCTTTTGTCCTCTTCGGCGTCTCCGCCTGTGGCTTCACCCCCCTCTATGCAACAAAGGCCCAAAGCCAAAGCGTTAAAGCCAAATTCGCGGCCATTGATATTGCGCCCATAAAAGAACCCGGGATTGCCGGCTTTATGCTGCAGAAAAATTTGGAACGGCGCTTCGGTGGCGGGGCCACCCCTGAATTTGACCTGCTAATCAAGCTGAAAGAATCCCGCGCTTCTGTTGCAGTTACCGGGGAAGCGAATACAAACCGTTTTTCCTACACATTAAGCGCACGCTATAAGCTGACCCATCGCGCTTCCGAAAAAGCGATTACCGGCACATTATCTGCGGTAACCGGCTATGGTATTGTGCCATCGCAATATTCATCCTTGGTGGGCGAAGAAGAAGCCCGCCGCAAATCGGTACAAGATCTCGCCGAGCGATTGGAATTGGAACTGGCGCTGGCGCTGCACCAATTTGACGAATAGGCATAGGCCTAACCATGACCGCACTAAAGGGGAAAGAGATTAAAGCCTTCATCGCCAAGCGCGATGCAAGCAAAATTGCGGTCTTGATCTATGGCGATGATGCCGGAGCGGTGCGAGAGCGCTCCGATATGCTTGCGCGGCAAGTTGTTCCCAACCTCACCGATCCTTTCAATTTTATAGAGTTAACCGAAAATGACTTGCGCGGTGATCCCGCACGACTAAGCGATGAAGCCGCCGCCTTGTCTATGATGGGCGGAGAGCGGGTTATCCGCATTCGTGGGGGTGATGCCTCTATTTTGTCCGCATGCAAACTATTGGTCAATGGTTTGGATAGTAATAGTCTGAAATCTAACGCGCTAATATTGGTGGAAACCGGCTCGCTTTTGCCCGCCAGCGCGTTAAGGAAACTTTTTGAAAAATCCAACCATTGCGTGACCCTGCCTTGCTATCAAGATGGCGTGGCAGATCTCGCAGGGCTAGTTAAGACCATGCTCGCTGAAGAGGGCCTGTCTATAGAGCCCGATGGCTTACAAATGATGCTGGAAGGGTTTAGTCAGGATCGCGCGCTTAATCGCGCTGAAATCAATAAATTAATTTTATATATGGGGCCCGCTTCCATTCGCAAAAATGGGGACAATAAAAAAATAACCCTTGGAGATATTCGCGCCTGTTTTGCCGATCATGGGGGCAATGCGATGATGGAAATAGCCGCCTTGGTCGCCAGCGGTGATCGTGCGCGATTAGCGCACACCCTATCACAAGCAAGACAGGCGGGGGCAAGCCCTTTAGCGTGGCTACGCCTGACCCAGCGTATGTTTATGCGCCTTGCCCAATTAAACGCCTTGATGGATAGCGGCGCCAATAGCCGCGAGGCAATGGCAAAATTGCGCCCCCCCATGCGCTATCCGGAATCGACCCGCGTTGAACCTTTGCTACGCAAATGGAATAGCCCCGCTCTTGAAAATGCTTTGGGTCTTTTGTTGCAAGCAGACCTTGCGGCCAAACAAACCGGCGCCCCCGCCCTAGAGATTAGTGAACGCACGGCATTGCGGCTTTGTGTGATGGCAGCGGGCAAACGTTAAACACCAAGTCCCGATAGGCGTTTGCAAATATCATCGAGCTGATCGAGAGTCAGGTAGTGGATTGTTAGCCGCCCCCCCTTCTTGCCCAGATGATCGAGGTCTACTTCAAGGCCCAATGCTTCTTCAATGCTGCGTTCGAAGGCGCGTATATCCGCATCTTTGATGGTCGATTTGCCCTTGCCACTATTGCGGTTTTTCTTTTGTTTTAGTTGTGCTTTAGAGCTATCACGCCCGGCAAGTTTTTCCGTCTGGCGTACCGTCAATCCTTTGGCAACAATTTCTTTGGCCAACGCCGCCGGGTTTTCGGTGCCCAACAAAGCGCGCGCGTGGCCCATGGTCAGTTTTTCATAGCGCACCAATTGTTTTACCTCGGCTGGCAAATCGCGCAAGCGCAACAAATTTGCAATATGGCTGCGGCTTTTTCCTAACGCTTTGGCAATTTCACCAGCGCTTCTATTATGGTGCTTGATAAGATGATTATAGGCATCGGCCTCTTCCATCGGGTTTAAATCTACCCGTTGAATATTTTCAACCAAAGCTATTTCTGCGGCTTCTTCATTATTAAGGTCGCGAATGATTACCGGTACTTCGTGTAGGCCTGCCTTTTGGGCTGCCCGCCAGCGTCGCTCACCGGCAACGATTTCATACTCTCCTTTTGCCTCTTTGTGAGGGCGCACCAATATGGGTTGCAGGACGCCCTTTTGTTTTATAGAGGCGGCTAATTCGTCGATAGCCTTGTCCGTGAATATTTTACGCGGCTGGTCTTTAGCTGGGCTCAAATATTCTATGGGTACCGCCAAATCGCGGGGCTTTTCGTTCCGGTCTTGGTCGCTCTTCTTATCAGAGAGATCTCCCATCAAGGCTTCTAGGCCGCGTCCCAATCCTTTTTTAGCCATGTTACTTCCTCACCCTTTATTATGCTATGCGCTGGTCAGCTTGCAGGCCTTCCCGTTGGATGACCTCACTTGCAAGCCTGATATAGGCCTGAGACCCCGCACATTTTAAATCATATAACAGCGCTGGTTTTCCATGCGATGGGGCCTCGGACACACGCACATTGCGGGGAATGGCCGTTTTATAAACCTTGTCCCCCATATGGGTGCGAACATTTTGGGCCACCTGACGCGATAGATTGTTGCGACTGTCATACATGGTCAAAACAATACCCTGTAAGTCTAATTCAGGGTTAATACGTGTGCGGATGGTTTCTATTGTTTTTAATATCTGTGATAAGCCTTCAAGTGCGAAAAACTCGCATTGCAATGGAATAAGAACCGCGTCAGCCGCAGCCATGGCATTAATCGTCAGCATGCTGAGCGATGGCGGACAATCGATCAAAATATAATCAACCCTAGGCCCCCCGGCCGCAAAGTCCGCAATGGCGCTTTTCAAGCGATAATGGCGGTCTTGTTCTTCGATCAACTCCAGCTCTGCGGCCGCAAGATCAACTCCAGCCGGAGCGACCGACAAGCGCGGGACATTGGTTGGCTGCACCGCAGCCCGTAACGGGGCTTCACCCAGCAACACATGATAGGTGGTGATCTTACGGTTTGCCGCCATCAGGCCGAGGCCGGTTGACGCATTGCCTTGAGGGTCCAAATCAATGAGCAGGACAGTTTCGCCAATGGCCGCGAGAGCCGTACCGAGATTTATCGCCGTCGTGGTCTTGCCCACGCCGCCTTTTTGATTGGCGATGGTAAGCACCCGTGGCTTGGGGCTGGTCCTACCCTTGTCCTTGGTCAATGGCGCGCCTCTTTCTTTTGGTTGTGCCGGTTTTTTGCTTTCCCTTGACGGCGCAAATGGCCCTGAGGGTGCAAATCGGTAATCTCTAAAATGGCCGCCTCTGGATCCGTGCGGCTATTATGGGGTATGGCCTGTAGTTGCCACAGGCACTTTGCCTCCATCAATTCTTCTCTATACCGCTTGCCTTTTAGGAACAAGCAACGCGCCCGCTTTGCCATGAGAGGATGAACAAGCTCTAGCAATTTCGGCAAAGGGCTCAAAGCCCGGGCGGTCACCAGATCCGCTCTATGTCGGGGTTTGAATTGTTCGATGCGGACGGTTTCAACAAAGGTCTGTGTCAACGATGTTTTCTCTATTATTTCGGACAAAAAACGGGTTTTTTTGACTGTAGAATCAACCAAAGTGATGGTTACCTGGGGCTGTAATTCTGCCAACATTATCGCCAAGACCATGCCGGGAAAGCCCGCGCCACTCCCGAGATCCAGCACACGCTCAACCTTTTTTGGGAACAAAGGATAGAGCTGTAAACTGTCAGCATAATGACGCCGCCAGCGATCATCCAATGTGGAGCGCGCCACGAGATTGGTATGGCCGGACCATGCCATGAGATGATCATCAAATATTTCTAATCGCGAAAGCGTTTCACGTGAAACAGGCTGAGTCATACCGCCCATAGCGGTAGCAACTCGATCAGCGGTGAATATCACTCTATCGCTCATGCGCTTTTCTTTCCGGCCATACCGTCAGCCTTCTTGGACTTGCGCAGCCACGCCACCAGCAAAGCCAACGCCGCCGGGGTGACGCCTTCTATGCGCCCAGCCTGACCAATGGTCGCCGGTTTAGCCTGCTGTAATTTTTGCCGCACCTCATTGGAGAGCCCCGGTATGACCGCATAATCCAACCCCTCCGGTAAGCGAATGGCCTCATCACGACGAAACGCCGCCACATCCGACGATTGCCGCTCCAGATAGTTAGAATAGAGAGCATCCGCCTCTAGCTGTTCGGCAATTTCCGGTGTAAGGCCCGTCAATTCCGGCCAAATTTTTGATAGTTGGGCACGATCAATATCAGGATAGGATAGATATTCCATCACCGTGCGGCGCCGACCATCCTGATTGATCTTCAGCCCATATTTTGCGGCTTCATGGGGGGTCATGGCTGTGGTGCGCGCCCAATGTCGAATCTTATCAAGCTCTGCCTGTTTCACGTGAAACAGGTGGGCGCGGCGGTCACAAATAATGCCCAATGTTTCTGCAAGCGGCGTCAGGCGCTGGTCAGCATTATCAGCGCGCAGAGACAGGCGAAACTCCGCCCGGGAAGTAAACATGCGGTAGGGCTCAGAAACCCCCCGGGTGATCAAATCATCAATCATCACCCCGATATAGGCTTGCGCCCGATCAAGAGCAAAAGGAGGCCGATCTTGCGCTCGCAAAGCTGCATTTAACCCTGCCATCAACCCTTGAGCGGCGGCTTCCTCATAGCCCGTGGTGCCATTTATTTGACCGGCGAGATATAGCCCCTCACAGGATTTTACCCTCAAGCCTGCATCCAGCGCCCGTGGGTCCACATAATCATATTCAATGGCGTAGCCATACTGCATTATTTTGGCCTTTTCCAACCCCTTGATGGTTCTCAAAAACTGGTCCTGTACGGCCGCTGGTAGGGAGGTGGAAATGCCATTGGGATAGATGGTGTGATCCTCTAGGCCCTCAGGCTCTAGGAATATTTGGTGGGCATCGCGCTCTTCAAAGCGCACCACCTTATCTTCGATTGACGGGCAATAGCGGGGGCCACGCCCGGATATGGAGCCCCCATAGACAGCAGATTTTTGCAGATTTTCCGCTATTATATCATGGGTTTGCCTATTGGTTTCGGTTATGCCGCAGCTTATTTGTGGCACCTCGATTTTCTCGGTGAGGAAGGAAAAAGGGACTGGATCCGGGTCGGCCGGCTGCATTTCTAGTTGCGCCCAATCAATGGTTCGGCCATCCAGCCTGGGTGGGGTGCCGGTTTTAAGGCGGCCCATGGCAAGGCCCATATCATAGAGTGCATCGGCCAGCCCGATGGTTGGCCTTTCACCAATGCGGCCGGCTTCTATGCGTTCATCGCCAATATGGATGACGCCTTTCAAGAAGGTGCCCGTGGTCAAAATCACAGCTTTTGCCGAAATTTCATGGCCCTGATCACCTATGATGCCGCAAACCCGACCTTGGTGCATGAGAAAGTTTTCAACCGCGAGGGGGGCAATATCAAGATTGGCTGTTGCGGCGAGTATGGCCTGCATATGGCGCTTATAGAGGGCGCGATCGGCTTGCGCCCGAGGACCACGCACCGCCGGACCGCGAGAGCGGTTGAGCATACGAAACTGAATACCGGCCCGATCAATGACCCGACCCATGACCCCGCCCATAGCATCTATTTCGCGCACCAAATGGCCCTTACCCAAGCCACCAATGGCCGGGTTACAGGACATCTCGCCAATGGTTTCAATCTTATGGGTCGCCAGAAGGGTACGCACGCCCAGACGCGCAGCCGCACTCGCGGCTTCACAGCCTGCGTGGCCGCCACCAATCACAATCACATCATAGGCTTGTTCTATATTGTCTTGTTCTATATTGGCTTGCTCTACCGTCATGATGGGCAAGCACTAGCCCAAGCGAGAGAAAAAGGCGAGACCTGTTTCACGTGAAACAGGCATGGTGTGCGCGGCTCCGTGGAGTCCCTACAGGCCATACCGCTCTATAGCTAATTTTATGTGTTATCGTTTTGAATACGAAATGGTCTTGCGTGCTTAAAGAAGACCGCACGGGACCAAAATTGCCAAGGCTTTTTCGTTAGGGCGGCCCCCAAGAGAAGACAGAAGCGGTTGATCACTTACCGATACAAAAGGATGAAAAAATTTCTCCCAGCACATCTTCGACATCAAGGGCGCCTGTTATGCGCGCCAAGGCCCGGGCTGCAAGCCCTACATTTTCCGCCGCTAATTCAGGCTCAACATCAAGCATTTCTAAGGCTTGTTTGAGCTCCGAAATTGCCTGCTCAACCGCATAGACATGGCGTTGACGGGTGAGCATGATGGCCTCATTGCGCGGGGCCATGGCGGTTATTTTTTGGTGCAGGCGCTCGCGCAAGCAATCCAACCCCACACCGGTTTTCAAGGACAGGCCAAGCCCAGAAGGCTGGGATGGCGGTGTGGCCAGATCCATTTTATTCCACAC
>JALWRV010000061.1 GCA_027080545.1 Parvularculaceae bacterium | reverse complement strand
TTGCTGGGTTGGCGCTCTCCTGCGCTACCACCATCGGGCGCCCCCAATATCCAGTTGACGCGACCATCTGCCAGACGTTCCAATGAAATTTCGGGTTGCTCGAGAATGAAGGCGTCAATCACCGCTTTTTTGCTAAACAGCGGCCATAATTTTACCTTGATGCGCGCTTGTTCGACGCGGGCAAAATATGGTGCTTCAAACCCTTCTTCATTGGCAATGGTCAGGCCTTTGGCTTTGAAGGAAGGGGTCGGCAAGAGGGTAAAAGAGGGGGCTTCTCGCAACCGCACCTCACGCGCTAGCGCCTTGCTCGCATTTTTTTCGATGATTGTTTGATAGGCCTTACCGGATATGAAAAACGGCGCCGCAAAAGCGATGATCAAGAATAGGCCAAATATTATGCCAAGGAAAGTGAGCAGCTTTTTCATTTTTCATCCTCTGGGTTATCCGTTTGCCTTGTCTGTCTATCGCATCCTGTGTGCCTGTCCAATCAGGCGGTTTTTTGACCACTCAGGAGACCGGCGGAGGGTGAGAATCACCGCAGCCCTTGCCATGAGAGGGATAGCCAGCCGCAAGGCTCGAAAAATAGAGTGAATGATAATCCACAATATCGGGACAAAATTGGAACAAATTAAAATATCATATATAAATCAATGTTATATCGCCTATTGCCAAATGAGAACAAAATTGGTACAAAATATTTCCATTGAGCAGTCCCAGACCATATGACATGAAGGAGCGACATTCGCATGGCCCAGAATAATTTACGTATCGTAGAAAGCAAAGACATGGATAAAAGCAAGGCGCTGGAAGCAGCCCTTTCGCAAATTGACAAGGCCTTCGGTAAAGGCTCGATCATGCGGCTTGGGGAAAATGACAAGATTGTCGAGATCGAATCCGTTTCCACCGGATCGTTGGGGCTGGATATTGCTCTGGGGATTGGCGGTTTGCCACGAGGGCGGGTGATTGAGATTTATGGGCCGGAAAGCTCCGGCAAGACCACCATGGCGCTCCATTGTCTGGCAGAAGCCCAAAAGCTGGGAGGGGTTGCGGCCTTTATTGATGCGGAACATGCGCTGGATCCCATCTATGCCCGCAAACTTGGGGTTAATCTCCATGATTTGCTTATCTCGCAACCGGATACGGGCGAGCAAGCCTTGGAGATTGCTGATACGCTGGTGCGCTCTGGCGCGGTGGATGTGTTGGTGATCGATTCGGTTGCTGCCTTGACCCCGCGGGCGGAACTGGAAGGGGATATGGGCGACAGCTTGCCAGGCCTGCAAGCACGGTTGATGAGCCAGGCTTTGCGCAAACTGACCGGTTCGATTTCCAAATCCAATACGATGGTGATTTTCATCAACCAGATTCGCATGAAAATCGGGGTCATGTTCGGCTCACCGGAAACCACCACCGGGGGCAATGCGTTGAAATTCTATTCTTCCGTGCGGTTGGATATTCGCCGCATCGGCGCAATCAAACATCGCGACGAGATTGTTGGCAATCAGACCCGGGTCAAAGTCGTCAAAAACAAGATGGCACCGCCGTTCAAGCAGGTGGAATTTGATATTATGTATGGCAAGGGGGTCTCCAAGACCGGGGAGCTGGTCGATCTTGGGGTGGCCGCTGGTGTGGTCGAGAAATCCGGCTCTTGGTATTCCTATAATTCCGAGCGCATTGGGCAGGGTCGGGAAAATGCCAAGCAATATTTGGCAGATCACCCGGAAATGGCGACGGAGATCGAACTGGCCATTCGCAAAAATGCCGGCCTGATCGCAGAAGATTTGATGAGCGGCGAAGCGGCCGAAAAAATCAAGGCCGCAGGAGATAAAGAGGTGGCGGTTGGCGAATAGGCCGGAGATTGGGCCTAAAGAGTGGGTGCCCCCGGGCGCGTTTTCAGGACGGATGAATATATAAACCCTGCCCAAGGGCAGGAACAAAACAAATGGGCTGTGGCTGATTACTAGAATTTCAGTCGTGGCTCGTTTTGCGTGATCGGGCCTGATGGGGCGCTGGGGATAACCAACCGTCAGGATCGGGGATGAAATTTGGGTTCGTTGCATTAATCCTTCTTCGCTGGGTTGATTATTGCGACGAGGAGAGGGGAGGTCGGGTAATCGGTCTCCCCTCTTTTTTCTGCGCATTGGGCGCATTGGGATTGGG
>JALWRV010000060.1 GCA_027080545.1 Parvularculaceae bacterium | reverse complement strand
GGCCACCAGACGGGCTCATTTGATGGCGGCGGAAAAAATTGCGCGCGATTTGAGCGATATTACAAGCTTAGTGAGCGATGGGGCGTTGGAGCGTGGTTTGGTGGGCGCTTTGGCGCGGTTGGAAAAAATTTCCGAACAGCTTGGCGACCAAGATGGGGACGGGGCAGGTGGTGATATTGCTCAACTGGTGCAGCAGGTCGACAGTTTGTTGACAGAGTTGAACGAAACCAATTTGATTGCCAGACGGGTGCAAGATAGTTTTGATACAGATGAAAAAGCTCTGGATGAAATAGAACAACGCCTGTTTGCTCTACGGGCCACAGCACGAAAATATAATGTTACCCCCGACGGGTTGGTGGCGTTTTTAGCCGCCACGGAACAAAAGCTATCCCTGCTGGAGGATGACCAAGCAAGTATAAAAGCGTTGGAAAAAGAGGTGTGGACGACCGCGCAATCCTATGACAAGGCCGCAAGGGCCTTGAGCATGGCCCGACGACAAGCGGCTTTGAACCTTAATAAGGCGGTGGCCAAAGAGTTGAAGCCGTTAAAATTGGGTGATGCGACATTTCATGTTGAGGTGAAACAAGACAAAGAATTTAAAAGCCCCCATGGTCAGGACCATGTGCAATTTTTAATTTCTACCAATCCGGGGGCGCCTTTGGGGCCGCTGAAACAAATTGCCTCGGGGGGGGAATTGTCGCGCTTTGTTTTGGCGTTGAAAGCCGCCCTTATGGCGAAAGAGGATCGCACGATTATCATTTTTGACGAGGTAGATGCAGGCGTTGGGGGGGCGGTTGCTGATGCGGTGGGCGAAAGGTTGGCAAAGCTGGCCAAGACCGCGCAGGTCATGGTGGTTACCCATTCACCACAAGTAGCAGCCAGAGCAGACGCCCATTGGTCTATTACAAAAGCCGGGCGCAAATACATGACCACAAAGGTGCGCCCCTTGCCGGAAGAAGAGCGGGTGGAAGAAATAGCTCGCATGTTGTCAGGGGCTAAAATTACCGAGCAGGCGCGCGCCGCCGCGCGGTCTTTGCTGGCGGGAAGGGCTGGTGTGCAAAAGGGCAAAAGGGCGCGTGCCTCATGAGCAATGGTGAGGTAGAACAGGCAAAGACGCAATGGCAGGCTTTGGTAAAACAAATTAAAGCCGCCGATATGGCCTATTATGAAGACGATACGCCGACCCTATCTGATGCAGAATATGATGTGCTGCGCCAAAAACTTTTAGCGTTAGAAGAAAAATTTCCCGATTTGAAAACGCAAGATAGTCCGAGCCAGAATGTTTCTGGCAAGCCATCGGGTCGTTTTCCTAAAAGCACGCATCTTGTTCCTATGTTGTCGTTGGATAATGGGTTTAGAGATGAAGATGTGCAGGATTTTGTCGATCGGGTGATGAAATTTCTTAACCTGTCGACCATGCCGGCCTTTGTAGCGGAACCCAAAATTGACGGCTTGTCGGCTAATCTGCTTTATCGGGCAGGTGAATTGGTCAGTGGTGCCACCCGTGGTGATGGCCGGGTGGGTGAGGAGATTACCGAAAATCTGCGTACTCTTGATGATATACCTGATTTCATCAAAGGCGCGCCTCAGGAAATAGAAATTCGCGGCGAGGTCTATATGAGCCATGACGACTTCGCAGCGCTGAATGAACGCCAGATTGAGGCGGGAGAAAAACCATTTGCCAATCCGCGCAATGCGGCGGCGGGTTCCTTGCGCCAGCTTGATGTAGCCATTACCAGCACCAGACCGTTGCATTTTTTCGCCTATGGGGTGGGAGCCTTAAGTGAGCCTATTGCTGAAACCCAATGGGATATGCTGAAAAAATTCGAGCAATGGCAGTTTCAAACCAATCCTCACGGTAAGCGTTGCGAGACGGTTCAGGAGATGTTGGCCCATTACCGCACTATTGAAGCAGATCGGGCGACCCTGCCTTTTGATATTGATGGGGTGGTCTATAAGGTGGATCGGCTGGATTTTCAAAAACGCCTCGGGGCCGTGTCGCGGGCACCGCGTTGGGCGCTGGCTCACAAATTTCCTGCTGAGCAGGCGCGCACACAGCTATTGGATATTGATATTCAGGTGGGGCGTACGGGGGTTTTAACGCCGGTGGCAAAATTGCAGCCGGTGACTGTCGGTGGGGTGGTAGTATCGAACGCCACGTTG
>JALWRV010000059.1 GCA_027080545.1 Parvularculaceae bacterium | reverse complement strand
CTTCATTTGCAAGGCGACTTCGGCAGGGTCATCGCCCCATCTTGGATCGCTCACCCGGTTTTGGATGACCGCTGCGACCGCCGCCTGCCCCAAATCCCCCTGGTTGGCGGCTTCGCCCAAAATGGTTCGCGTGACCACATCACGTTCATAAACACTAAGGGCGTGGTTTTCGGCCATGCCACTGTCCTGAAGACCCGCATTGGCTCTGTCCACAGACTGTTGGGATGTTTGCTGCACTGGTATTTCGGCTGGGGGGGCTGTATTACCTCCCAGCTCTGATGGCTGATTAAAGGCCTTTCCTGCCTCCAAAGTGGTCCCAATCATTGATGCTGCAAGACCTACTGGAGTTCCTCTAAATGCAGCGCCTAACGCTGTGCCGAACAATGAGGTTCCATTTCCACCGCCCTGCTCTCCCTGACCTTCTTGCGGTGAAGTATTTCCTGCCATCCCAACAGCGTAATCGGCCACATCAGCCGCTACCTCTATGCCTCGTTCTTTGATCGCTTCCACTGGCGATCCTTCGCTCTGTTCCTGTCCTTCAGCAATCGTTTCTTCGATATTGGCTTGCGCAGGCGCAGCGGCCATCAGTTTCCCATATTGGTCATCATTGAGCGCGTTAGCATTTATCCGGGCAGCGGTATTTGCTGCCAATTCTTCATAGTTTCCGCCAGCGGGTCGAACCACCGAATTGTTTGCTGTATCAACAGGCGTATGCTCGATAGGCGGTGATTCAGGAAGATTGGGTGCCATTGGTGCCGTGAAGTTTTGCTGGCCAAGCCCAAGCTCGCTCAGAATATCCGGCAGAATTTGACCGACAACTTCTTGCTGGCGTTTAACCCCGGCCGTTGTTTTGGGGTTCACAAGCGCCGAGATTTCATCATCATTGAAGCCCTGATCACCCAACTCTGTGATAACCGCATCCGTTAAGCGGCCATTATAGCTCATATCCTGCGATTGCAGGTACGAATTGGCACGCTCCAGACTTTGCGCTTGTTCATAACTTGCCGACAACCGCTGGGCTGTTTGCTGCACTTCATCATAATTAGAGCGCACTGAATTGCTGCCTGTTTCACCTTCAGAGCCGTTTGCACCTTGCTGCGCACGTTCCGCGTAAGTCGCAAGCGTGCCCAATGTTTCAGAATAGTTTTGGTTTTGGGCTGATTCCACCGCATTTTGAAAATTTTCTACTGAAGAGCTTCCTAGACTACCATTAGCATTCAATTCACCGCCTAATTTGGCGACGATATCCCATCCTAACCCAGCTTTACCAGCCAACATGGCTTTCAACCCTACATCCGTTGATAGACCGTGCGTTTCGGAGAAACGTTCAACCTCACTCCATGCCTCACTAACATTGCTTCTATCTTCTTCAATAAAGCTGGTGCTGCTTTCCCATCCGGCCGTCCGTCCGTTTGTGAACGACATGCCAAAATCAGAAAGTTGGCTGGCCGTATGCGACACCGAGTTCGAGAAATCTTCCGTCTGTGTTTCTACCGCACGGGTGGCAGCGCTTGCCCGATCCGAGACTTCTTCGCGCACGGTTTGCCCGACCATGGCACTCATACCTACGTTGGATTGCGCCGATCCCGAGGAATAGGTGTGCGACCCATCGGCATTCCCTGTCACCATGCCCCCATCAGACATAACCCGCGTTGAGCGCCCCGCATCCATCATGCCGGAAGTATTCCACTTATTTGCGCTCATATTGTTCATGGAAACATTGCCAAGCGACATAGACCCGGTGGCAGCTTCGCGCCCTGTTTCAATCGCCGAGCCTTGGCTTACATTCAGCATCGAGGTTGCTAGACCTGCCATTTTGGTTGCGCCAAAGAATATAGCGAAGGACAAAAACGGCACAGACATCATCATGTAGCCCGCCACCACGGAAATATCTTGCTCGACCGCCTGAATGCCAAAGTGATTTGCCCAATTCAGAACGTCCGTTGCGCCCGCCCCGCTTCCGCTAAGGGTGGTTGTGTGCTCGCGATACCAGCCTGTTGCCCCCTTAAGCAAGGTTGTGTGCAGAATGGCGCTTAAGGGCTCCCATGCGGCCAGCCAGACAAACCCGCCGAAATACCCCTTCGCCACGGTCGCGGCCATCGGGGTCATCATCAGAAGCAGCGCAATCGGAAACGCGCCGTAATACAGGGTTTCAAAAACAATC
>JALWRV010000058.1 GCA_027080545.1 Parvularculaceae bacterium | reverse complement strand
CGAGATGTTAGGCCGCGACCACTCCCGCCCCGCCACCAGCTCACACACGCGGACCTCGCCCTGATTATCCATCAGCGCCAAAGCTCGCAAACGTGTTTCATCGCCCAAAAGGCGGAAGGTTTCTATCTGTTCCATTTCGGTTATATACGAAGATTCGTATATGCTGTCAAGCGAATATATGGATGTTCGAATATATTGTCTCGGATGGCTGCAGTTTCTGCTATCCTAACTTCGACAAAAGTGTTTTCTATCCTAAGCGTTAGCGGCTTTAAAGCGGCGCTGGTCCATCAGCATGCTTAAAAGTCTTCCCATTGGGCTTTGGAGGCCGCGCTGGCTGCGGCTGCTATTGGCATGGAGGATCGGGCAGGTGGGCCTGCGAAATTGAGCAGTGTACCGGTGTTCTGCTGGGTTACATCCTCGCTGCCAACGTCAAATCGCGCCACGAGTTTTACGAAGCCCTCTAGTTCCTCGTGCATGTTTTGTGAAGCGGCTGTGGTTTCCTCTACCATAGCGGCGTTTTGCTGGGTCACCCTATCTAGCTGGTTCATACTGGTGGAAAGGGCGCGCACGCCATTGGCTTGTGTCATGGATATGCCGGCAATATCGGAGACGAGATCCGCCGATTTGGTAACACTCTCAACGATTTTCGCGAGTGAAAGCCCGCCCTGATTCACTAGCCCCACGCCATGTTTGACTTGCTCTGTGCTGTTGTCGATAAAGGTGTTGATCTCTTTGGCCGCTTCCGATGAGCGCTGCGCCAAGGCCCGAACCTCGGCCGCGACCACCGCAAAACCCCGGCCCGCTTCGCCCGCCCGCGCCGCCTCTACGCCGGCATTCAGGGCCAGCAGGTTGGTTTGAAAGGCGATATCTCCGATCACGCTGATGATCTGGGCTATTTGCGCCGAAGATTGTTCAATCTCGCCCATGGAGGCAATGGCCGCTTTGGCCTCTGCCCCGCCGGTTTCGGCGGTCTGTTTGGCTTCGACGACCGCACATTTAGCCTGCTCAGCGCCCTCGGCAGTGGTCCTCACACTCTCGGATAACTCCTGCAATGCGGCATTGGTTTCTTCCAGCGTCGCGGCTTGCCCTTCGGTGCGCCGCGAAAGATCTTCCGCCCCTTGTAAGATTTCGTTGGAGCCGCACTGGATGGATTTTGAATTCTTTCTGACCGTGATCATGGTCTCTTGCAATGTGGCTACGGCGCGATTGTAGTTGAGCCGCAATTCTTCATAGTCGGGGGCAAACGGATCCGATATTTTTGCTGTTAGGTCGCCGCTCGACAAGGCCTCAAGCTCTATGTTCAGCGCTTCAACAACATGGTTGATCTGCTGCAAATTTTCTGCCCGTTCACGTCGGTCAGCAAGCATATCCTGCTCTTTTTGTGTCACATCTACAGCGGTTTTCAGGATTTTGATCACGTGGCCCGCACGGTCTTTCACCGGAATAAAACGGGTATGGAAATACATCTCAGCCCCAGATTTTGTGCGTCGCTTATATACGCCGGTGCGAAAAACCCCTTTGGCAATATCCCGCCAGGTTTCGGCATAGGCTTCACTTTGGGCCACAGCGTCGGGCACCAATATCTGATGCGGTTGGCCTTTCAGCTCAGATAGATCATAGCCCACCAGATCCAAAAATTTTTGATTGGCATCCAAAATCGTGCCGTCGGGGGAAAGATGCACCAAGGATTGCACGCGTCCTATTGCGGCCATTTCCGCAATTTTCAGCAAACGTTTTTCCTCGCATTGGCAATGTTTGCTGAATTGGAATATGTTCCATAGGTTCCTCCTCGATTTTTGGAGCTGGTTCTTCTACAACTGAATCAGCATAAACAACAACAGTTCCCGCTAGTTTATCATGCCAAGTTTGTTTTCTTGGATCAAATGCCGCCCAAATGTATCCTAAGTATAAAGGAATACCAGATAAAATCATCGCGAACATTCTACCTAACGACGCTCCAAATCCAATACGTTCGTAATAATTATCTGCTCTTCTGATTTCAAGTCCGAGCATTTTTTTCCCTAATGAGCCACCAAGTTGAACCTGTGTAATTAATACATAAAGGAAAGGAACAAGCTGTAAAGGCAATAAATAAATATATAACAAACTGAAAATTGTTAACAAATCGTAACTCCCCCCACTTATTGAAATACCAGCAAACGATGTAGTAA
>JALWRV010000057.1 GCA_027080545.1 Parvularculaceae bacterium | reverse complement strand
GGCTCCCATTTCGGAGACTTATCCTTGTCGATGATGAGCGCACGCACACCTTCGTGAAAGTCAGACCCTTCCAGCAAGCGCTTGGTGATGCGAAACTCCATGCGCAGGCAATCGTCAAACGCTTTGCCTTTAGCGCGATTCAGAAGCGCGCAGCTTATGGCCAGAGAAGATGGCGACAGGCGCGAGAGGAATTTTAGTTGTTTTTCTGCAAAATCCTGCATGTCAGCCTTGTCTTTGGCTGCTTCTAATTTCGTCACTAGAGACGCAATGTCAGGCGTATCCTCGAACAAAGCATCAATCACCTGCCGGTCTTTTTCAAACTGGCTTTCCGGTGTGGAGGCCGCTTCTGTCAAAACCGCGTCAATGGTTTCGCGCGCCCCGGACCCGGCCAGTAATTTCTCTCTAACGCCAGCCAAAGCATCGCCCGCGATAAAATGCGTAGCGATTTTCGCGTAAAGGCAATCTGCGCCAGAAGCGCGCGCGCCCATCAGCCCCATATATAAGCCCAAGCCCCCATCAAGGCGCGGCAGGAACCACGAGCCGCCAACATCGGGAATAAGCCCAATGCCAGTTTCCGGCATGGCAAACATGGTGCGCTCTGTCACCACCCGATGGGACGCGCTGATGGAAACACCAACACCGCCGCCCATGGTAAAGCCGTCCATCAACGCCACATAGGGTTTGGGGAAATGATGGATCAGCGAATTCATTTTATATTCGGTGCGGAAAAATTCTGCCGCCCGCGCCGGATCCTCCCGGGAGGTGTCATAAAGCCAGCGAATATCACCACCGGCACAAAAGGCTTTCTCTCCCGCCCCTTCGATCAGCACGGCGTTGACAGCTTCATCCCCCGCCCATCTGGTCAA
This sequence comes from Parvularculaceae bacterium, assembly GCA_027080545.1. GTDB lineage: Bacteria > Pseudomonadota > Alphaproteobacteria > Caulobacterales > Parvularculaceae > S012-90. Next base: position 7,906 of record JALWRV010000057.1, on the reverse strand, counting down.
CGCATCAGCTAGTTTCGCGCACATATCTTCCGTCAGCGCATTCAGCGCACCTGGCCGATTGAGGGTGATAATCCCCCAATGACCTGTTTGGGAAATGAGAATCTGGTCGGACAAAGGCATCTCTTTTTAATCTGTGGAAGGTGGGCTCAGATATAGAGGGGCTGACAGGCAGCGTCCATCAAAGGAGAGTGCAAAAACATGCGTAAAAATAGAGGATTATGGCGTTTTTTGGCTCGCGGGCTATTCTCTGCTTTGCGCGGGCCCTCCGCCGGGGCCTGCCCCCGCAAAGGCGGGGGTCGCGGCCCTAAGGGTCACATAATCTAGGAGCCGCGTTCTTCAACAAGCTCAAAATGAGGGCGGCGTCTCGAAGGATCAAGTGAATACAAGGAAAATGGTACCGCCTCTTGGTCTCGAACCAAGGACCTCCGGTTCCACAAACCGGCGCTCTAACCAACTGAGCTAAGGCGGCCTCGCCATTCTGGCGGGAACTTAGCGATGCCTTTTTATAGATGCAAGCATCTGGCGCGAGAAAAAGCGGTTAAACCTCTCGCGCCAGCCTATTTAATGCCCAGAGATGCCACCTAGGAAGTGGCGTAACCCATGCGCGCTAATTCCCGCTTCAACTCGGCGATGCGCGTGGCATCAGAAGGGTGCGTGGACAGCAACTCAGGCGGCTTTTTGCTGCGATCACCCGCGGCCATGCGCTGCCAGAAACGAATAGATTGGCGCGGGTCATAGCCCGCCTTGGCCATGAAGCGCAGCCCAAACTTGTCCGCCTCCAACTCATGGCGACGCGAGAATGGCAACACATAGCCAAGGGTCACCCCAAGGCCCAGCACCTGCATAATCTCGCGATTATATTCATTTTTGCGGGTGGCCACTTGCGCCACGGTCAAGCCCACCGCAGCGAGAGAAGATTGCGAATAGCGCTCACCGGAGTGATTATATTTCACATGAGCCACTTCATGGCCCAACACAGTGGCAAGCTGATCCTTGTTTTCCATCGTGTCCATAATGCCCGTATAAACACCAATCCGTCCCCCCGGGAGGGCAAAGGCGTTGAGCTGTTTTGACTGGAACACCTGCACATCCCATGCGGCCGGATTAGAGCCGGCCGCCGCCACCACTTTAGCGGACACTTCGCGAACCACATTCACATAGCGGGGATCATTGGTGGTGGGTTGTTTTTTGCGCAAATCCAACCACGCCCCTTGCGCCAATTGGGCCATTTGATCGGAAGAAACAATCAGCAATTGGTTGCGTCCCAACTCTTCATTGTAGGTGCATCCGGCGGCAATCGCGACCACTGACCCAGTGGCTAAACCTCGCACAATGTCACGGCGCGACAGATTGACTTTCAACACGCCCTTTTCATCCCGGTATGGCACCGGTTCTTTATTATCGCTGTGGCCCAGCCCGCATTGATGTTCACACATGGTAGAAATTCCTCCCGATACCCCGTTAAACCGATCCCCCAACCCGTCTCAGCCTGTATTGTTAACCATGGAACAGCGCTTGGCAAGCGCCGCCCGTGACAAACTCCCGTGATAGTTGTGGCAATCTTAAGGCAGAACGCCGACCAAGTCATTCAGCGGCAAGATATTCTGCGGTTTGAGGCTTCCAGCGTAATTCCGGCTTGCGGGCGGCCATGGTCTCATCCAGACGGCGGCGGGGCGCATGGAGGGGCGCCCCCTTGAATTTCTCTTGATTGCCCCTTTTGGCTTCGCGGGCCAACGCCAACAAGGCATTACAAAAGCGATCCAGCTCTTCTTTCGACTCGCTCTCGGTTGGCTCTATAAGCATCGCCCCATGGACCACCAGGGGAAAATACATGGTCATCGGATGGTAGCCCTCATCAATCATGGCTTTTGCAAAGTCGATGGTATCAACACCACTATTTTTCAAGAAACCATCATCAAACAAACATTCATGCATACAGGGGCCTGCAAAGGCTTGCGACATTTCTTGGGCAAGAAGGACGCGCACATAATTTGCGTTCAAGACGGCATCTTCTGCCGCCTGACGCAGCCCATCCCCCCCATGGGACAACATATAGCTGAGCGCCCGAACGAACATGCCCATCTGGCCATGAAAGGCCGTCATGCGCCCAAAGCTGGTTTCGGCCCCTTGGCTACGCTTTTCCACCAGACCATATTGGTCTGCATTTTTCACCACATAGGGCACGGGTGCATAAGGCGCGAGGGCCTCTGACAAGACCGTCGGACCAGAGCCCGGCCCACCACCACCATGGGGGGTGGAAAAGGTTTTATGCAAATTGATATGCATGGCATCAATGCCCAGCGCACCGGGTTTAACCTTGCCCATGATGGCGTTGAAATTGGCCCCATCGCAATAGAAATAGCCACCCACCTCATGCACACCATCAGCCAAAGCGCGAATGTCACGTTCAAACAAACCGCACGTATTGGGATTGGTGACCATAATTGCCGCCACATCGGGACCCAGCATTTTTTTAAATGCCTGCAAATCTACACGGCCCGTTTTGTCCGCCGGAATATCGTCCACCTTAAAGCCGCACTGTGCGGCGGTTGCCGGATTGGTGCCATGAGCCGATTCAGGGGCCAACACGCGGACCCGTGTTTCGGCTTCACCGCGCGCCACCAGCGCTGCTTTAATGGCCATCATGCCGCACAGCTCTCCATGAGCTCCGGCCTTGGGGGACATGGCGACCATGGGCATGCCGGTCAATTCCTTCAACCAACTTGCCAGCACATCAATCAGCGCCAACGCCCCCTGCACTGTGGAGGTCGGTTGCAATGGATGGATATGAGCAAACCCCGGTAGGCGCGCCATTTTTTCATTCAAGCGCGGATTATGTTTCATGGTGCAAGAGCCAAGAGGAAACGGTCCCATATCAATGGCATAGTTTTTCTGACTGAGGCGAACATAGTGCCGCATCGCCTCAGGCTCGGACAGGCCAGGCAAATGCATGGCGGCATCTCGCGCCAACCCGCCCAATCGCGGGGTCAATCCTTTGGGGGGGGCAAAATCAACCCCGGTACCAACAAAATCACCTTGCTCGAAAATCAAGGCTTCCTCAATTTGCAAGGCCTTATTGCCCGTATGCGTTGGCGGGCAGTGGGTTTCATTTGATGGCGGAGTGGTGGGTCTACCCTGATTATTCATGCTCATTGTCTTATAATACCTCCCCCAAACCCCGCACCAACGCCTCGATATCTTGTTTATTTGTTGTCTCGGTCGCGGCGATAATCAGGAGGTTTTGCAACGCGTCATCTTCCGGCCATAAACGCACGCCCGGCACACCGGCAAGAATATTTTTTGCCGCCAGCTTTTCAACAATCGGTTCGGCTTCTACGGGCAGACGCAGGGTGAACTCGTTGAAGAAACTTTTGTTCAACAATTCCACACCTTCCACAGCGGCCACCGCATCGGCGGTTTCAATGGCGGCTTCATGGCTCAACGTTGCCATTGTGCGCAGCCCCTTTTCACCCAATAGCGACATGTGAATGGAAAAGGCCAAGGCACACAGGCCGGAATTCGTGCAAATATTCGATGTCGCCTTGTCGCGACGAATATGTTGTTCGCGGGTAGAAAGGGTCAAGACAAAGCCGCGCTTGCCTTCGGCGTCCACAGTTTTACCGCAAAGCCGCCCGGGCATGTGGCGGATATATTTTTGCCTCGTCGCAAACAGCCCCACATAGGGGCCCCCAAAATTGAGGCTGTTACCGATTGATTGGCCTTCAGCCACCACAATATCGGCACCCATCTCGCCGGGACTTTTAATCGCCCCCAAGCTTACCACTTCCGTGACCACCCCCACCAATAAAGCCCCGGTGGCATGGGCCTTTTCTGCCAGCGGTGTGAGATCGGCAATATGACCAAACGCATCCGGGTTTTGTACAATCACACAAGCCGTTTGATCATCAATCAAGGCGGCTAGCTCATCGCTCTCTTCCGCATTTTTCAACGGGTTAGCTGGTGCATGAATCACCTCACAGCCAACCAACTCTGCATTCATGCGTGTCACTGATGCGTAGTGGGGGTGTAGCCCTCCAGCGAGAATGATTTTTTTGCGTCGGGTAACCCGTTTGGCCATCAGAGCGGCTTCCGCACACGCGGTTGAGCCATCATACATGGAGGCATTGGCCACCTCCATGCCCAATAGGCTGGCCACCTGGGTTTGAAACTCAAACAAATATTGCAACGTGCCTTGGGCAATTTCCGGTTGGTAGGGCGTATAGGAAGTGAGAAATTCCGATCGCTGGATAATATGATCAACAGTGGCCGGTACATGGTGGCGATAGGCCCCAGCGCCAATAAAAAACGGACCATCATCAGCGGTACGGTTTTTTGCTGCCAACGCCCCAAGCCAACGCTCCACCGCCATTTCGCTTTGGTGGGATGGTAAATCGAGCGTCGGGTTCAGCGCATCCTTTGGCACATCGGCAAACAGGTCATCAATATTATTGATACCGATGACATCTCGCATCTCGGCCCGATCAGCATCATTAAGAGGCAAATAGCGCATCACTTTTTGTCCTTATCTGACTTAACGCCCATATCCACACCCAGCGCAACCCCAATAGCAAGCCCGCCACCCATACCGGAAAGCGAGAGACCTTTGTCTTTTTTACTCATGCGACGAAATCCTTATAGGCAGACTCATCCATCAAATCTTCGAGCTGTTGTGGGTTATCAATTTTTACTTTGACGAACCAACCCTTATCATCGGCATCTTCATTGACTTTGGCCGGGTCATCGACAATGGCACCATTGGTTTCGACCACTTCCCCATCGATTGGGGCATAGACATCAGAGGCGGCTTTCACCGATTCCACGACGGCCATATCATCACCCTTGGAAAATTTAACACCCACATCCGGCAATTCCACAAACACCACGTCACCTAATTGCTCTGCTGCATGTTTGGTAATGCCGATGGTTGCAACATCGCCAGCCACCTCAATCCATTCATGGTCTTCGGTAAATTTTCTGCTCATGGGGGTTCTCCGTAAATCTATTTAGGGGCGCGGTAATAACGCTGTGGAACGAAAGGCATTGGACAAACACGGGCAGGGACAGGCTTACCCCGCACAATCAAATTTAGCTTTGTCCCTGATTCTGCATAATTTGCATCGACATAACCCATGGCAATGGGACCACCAATGGTCGGGCCAAAACCGCCAGAGGTGATGGTGCCGATGGTCTCGCCGTCAAGAGATTGAATTTCCGTGCCTTCTCTAGCCGGGGCTCTGCCCTCGGGGCGCAGACCGACCCGTAAAATTTTTGGCCCTTGTGCCAGCTCTCGTAAAATCCGCTCCGCCCCCGCAAAGCCCCCTTCGCTGCGACGACGCTTGCCAATGGCAAAGCTGATATTGGCTTCGACCGGGGAGTTATCAGCGGTCATGTCATGGCCGTAAAGACAAAGCCCCGCCTCCAACCGAAGACTATCTCTGGCCCCAAGGCCAATGGGTTGAACCCGCTCATCCGCCAAGAGAGCCCTTGCAATGGCATCGGCCCGGTCGGCGGAAACCGACAGCTCATACCCGTCTTCGCCCGTATACCCACAGCGCGACACCATGAGAGATGTTTGCGCCCATTCCATATCGCGCATGGTCATAAAACCCATGGTCGAGACGGTTTTGATTTTTTCTTCCAGAACCGCCGCCGCGAGAGGACCTTGCAAGGCCAATAAGGCCCGATCCGACAAAATGGTAAGATCCGCCACATCCCCAAGCCGTTCGGCAAGATAGAGAAAATCTGCCTGTTTCATGGCGGCATTGACCACCAGAAATAATCGCCCCTGTTGGTTCGGTGATGAGGGTCTGGTGATCATCAAATCATCCAGCACGCCGCCTGCATCATTCAACAGTACCGAATAGCGCACACGACCGGCCCCAAGTTTTTGGATTTCTCCCGGCACAATGGTTTCGATGGCGGCGGCTATTTTTTCGTGAGCCCCTTCTTCTCCAACGCCCTGCTTTAAGCTGAGCCAAGCCTGCCCCATATGGGAGACATCAAACAGGCCCGCTTTTTCGCGCACATGGAGATGTTCTTTCATCACCCCCATCGGATATTGCACAGGCATTTCATAACCGGCAAAAGGCACCATCTTGCCCTCAAGGCTGACATGCAAATCATGTAAAGGCAGATGATGCAAACAGGCGGCTTGGTCGGTATCTGTTGGTTGGGGTTGGTTTGTCATGTCTGTTCCCGTGTCGCGCGACACCCTTTCCCGAGCGAACGAGACGGCTTCGCAACCCCGGCTGTCACGGGACCTGAGAGATTCCGGCTTAGGTCTTATTAACCCTCAATAAGGGTGCGACCTTTATGAGATCTGCACCCCTTGCCTTGCTCCTTCGGTAGGGTGCGGCGCACCCTTTTCCAGCCTTTTAACCTGTTGGCGGTCCTTGATGCCTGAGAGTTTCCGGGGTGGTTGCTCCTTCGGCGCCGGTGCCTTGGCGAGGGGAATTTTGCTCTCCTGCCTGTGACAACGGAACTCTCCCGCGAACAGGGCGGCCCATGATTCGGACCATGGCGGTTTCTATCGCAAATAGAGCCCCGTGGCGAGTCCCCTTTTCGCCCTTAATTGCCCTAACCAAGCCCCGTTTCACATTGCCTAGGCCGCCAATCCGGCCTATGTGAGCGGCATGAAAAAATCTTCCCAGACAATGCCGCCCGCCGATATTTTGCTCCAGCTTCTCGACCTAGCCAAGAAGGCCGGGGCCGAGGCCGCCGATGCCCTGATTTATGAGAGTGTTTCTTCAAACGTCTCCGTACGCCTTGGGCAGGTAGAAGACCTGGAACGGTCAGAAAATCGCGATCTCGGATTACGGGTCTTTATCGGGCGCCAACAGGCTTCGGTTTCAACCACCGATTTTGCCCCGGAGAGCTTACAAGCCACGGCCGAACGCTGCGTTGCCATGGCCCGCACCGCCCCGGAAGACCCCTATTGCGGCCTCGCCCCCAAAGAACGCCTCTTTGATGGGGACGTTCTGGATCTTGAACTTTTTGACGGGGTTGAGCCTTCCAGTGATGACTTGCGAGACCGTGCTCTCGAATGTGAGCAAGCGGCTCTTGATGTGGCAGGGGTGACAAATTCGAGCGGAGCGTCCGCAGGGTTTGGCTCGGGATGCTCTTGGTTTGCCACCAGCGATGGCTTTCTAGGCAAGAATGAAGGCGGCAGCCATTCGGTCTCGGTTTCTGTCTTGGCCGGAGAAGGCACCAACATGGAGCGCGATTATGATTATGATAGCGCCACCCATTTAAGCGAATTGCGCGATGGGCGAGCGGTAGGCGCAAGCGCGGGCGAACGCGCCGTGCGCCGCTTGAACCCCCGCAAGCTATCCTCACGCAGCGCTCCGGTGCTGTTCGAACAACGTCTTTCCCGTTCCCTACTCGGCCATTTATCCGGCGCGGTAAATGGCGGCGCCATTGCCCGAGGGGTTAGTTTTTTAAAAGACAAAATGGGCGCACAACTTTTTCCGGAAAACATCACCATCAGCGATGACCCCCATCGCAAACGCGGTTTTGGCTCGCAAATGTTTGATGGTGAAGGGGTGACCAGCCTGCCCTTTAACCTGATCGAAAAAGGGATTTTGACCCAATGGATTATGAACACAGCCCATGCTCGCCAATTAGGACTTGAAACCAATGGGCGGGCTACCCGTGGTACTGGGGGGCCCCCGTCGGCCGCGCCAACCAATCTGACCTTGCTACCGGGCACACATTCTCTCGATCAATTGATGGAAATGGCCAACCAAGGCCTCTATCTTACCGATATGTTCGGACCACAAATAAACGCCAATAATGGCGATTATTCTGTTGGCTGTTCCGGTTTCTGGATCGAAAATGGGGTGGTAGCCTATCCGGTGAGTGAAATTACCATTGCGGGAAATTTACTGGATATGTATGCCGGACTGAT
>JALWRV010000056.1 GCA_027080545.1 Parvularculaceae bacterium | reverse complement strand
GATTCATTGAAGTCCCAATCATTCATGGGAGGGAAACTAACCTAGTTTAATAAATTATTAAAGGGGGTTGTTCTGTAAATGTTCTGATTGACCGAATCCGCCTTTGCCTCTCTGTGAAGCGTATTGGTGTGGGGGGTGAAATGCTTAAATACTTGAAAATTATTTAGGATAGCCTCATTTATCTTTATAACATCGGGGTCACACCAGACCAAGCTAAGCCTTTACGCGGATGACAATTGCCGCAAAGGCGGGTTTTGCCAATACGACGGAAAACTTAGCTGATTTCGAGAGCCGCATAGGCAAGGAAGCCATTGCGCAAGGGCAGGCCATGGCGGTGGCAAGATTGCGCAAAGGGCAGGCCATGGCGGTGGCAAGATTGCGCAAAGGGCTGGCAACCTGCCCTTAGTTTTGACTAAAACCGCTATTTCCGCTATACTCCTTTGTAGAAAAAGGGGAGTGGCATGGGGTTACGATCAATACTGACAGGGCTGGCCACCGCGCTTTCCCTGAATGCCGCGCCGCTGCTGGCGCATTCGTTTAACGTGGTGCTTGTCGGTGAAGACGTGGTGGGCAGCGGGGCTTATGACGGCTTTCGGCTGGCGACAATGGAGGAGGATAGCCATGCGGGCGGAGAGTCTGACGGGCATCTGGGCGGACTAGATAGCAACATTTTTACCGCTAAGCCGGGGGAGGCTTTGCCGCGGGATATGGATATCATCGTGATGATCGATTCTGGCGATGTGCCTGAAATTACAGTGCAGAAGAAAATCGAGAAACTGGAACTGCGCCCGACCATCGCTTGGGCGGCGATTATTGCGCTGGACTTCCAGCGCCGGTATTTAGAGGCCTATGGCAAAGAGGCAGGCCCCGAAGCACGGCGCGGCTATTTTGCGGCGCAATTAATTAGCCGTTTTGTACGGCGCAGCGTGGATTTTGAGGGTCGGTGAGCGAGAGTTGCGCCCCGGTGTTGAGTAAATGTACTATACAATCACTCTTTTAGTGCTTTTATTCGGCGTTTTGCTCTATATGGCTTGGCGGATGGATATTGCGCTCAAAAAATCTAAACCGGTTGAGTTTACAGAAAGCACAGGGCGAATAAAACCACATATCCTCTCGGTTGTTGCAATGGTTGTGGCGATCATTTTTGGTTTATTGGCTGTAACTGGGCTTATATTATCAGATATCGAATGGCTTCGAAAAATTGGGCCGATAATAATTACCCTCGCGGCTTTGTTTCTGTTTTCAAGGCTACTACCGCCATGGAACGAGATTTGTTGGAACGAAAAGGGCGTAGAGGGGTATTATTTTAGTTGGCTAAATCCAATCATCCCGAAATACCGGAAAGTTGCTTGGAAAGATATCCATGGGGTGAAAATAAGCGGCGGTGGAACAATATTGCTGGATGAAAATAGCAGGCCCTTGCTAGCCTGGCGTCAGGCTCATCTGGGGCATACCTTTCTAAATAACCATGTAGCAAAGAAACGGCCAGATCTGTTCTATGCGCCAAATTATCTGGAGCCAATTCCACGCAAAAAGTAATTTGCGCCACTATGTTGCATTGTAAAATCTGAACCTCTTGGCTAAGAGAGCCTGACCCGTCACCCAACACACAAAGGTTCTGTGATGAAAAACTTCTCGAAAATCCTGATCGCCAATCGTGGCGAGATCGCCATTCGCATCATGCGGGCTGCCAATGAAATGGGCAAGCGCACGGTGGCTGTTTATGCCGAGGAGGACAAGCTGAGCCTGCACCGCTTTAAGTCTGACGAGGCTTACCGGATCGGCGAGGGTATGGGGCCGGTGGCGGCTTATTTGTCAATAGAGGAGATCATCCGTGTGGCCAAGGCCTGCGGGGCGGATGCTATTCATCCCGGCTATGGGCTGCTGTCGGAAAACCCTGATTTTGTCGATGCGTGTGATGCGGCGGGGATTGCCTTTATCGGGCCGAAGGCGGCGACGATGCGGATGCTGGGGGATAAGGCTTCGGCGCGGAAAGTGGCGATGGAGGCGGGGGTGCCGGTGGTGCCTGCCACCGAGGTGCTGCCCGATGACATGGCCGAGGTGCGCCGCATGGCCGACGAGGTCGGGTATCCGTTTATGCTCAAGGCCAGTTGGGGCGGCGGCGGGCGCGGGATGCGGCCGATTATGGGGCCGGAAGAGCTGGAGGACATGGTGCTGGAA
>JALWRV010000055.1 GCA_027080545.1 Parvularculaceae bacterium | reverse complement strand
CCTCGCAACGGACGCGCCAAGGTAGGACGCCAATCATGGCATCTATGGCTCCGCGTCCCCAGCCAGTGGATCAATGGCGCACGTGCCAAAGCCTGCCCTTGAGGGTGGTTTCGCCAATCTGTCTTACAACGCATGATCGCCGCAACACCACCGGCATCAATGATCGCCTGTTCAATTTCAGCCCCCCCTTGGGTGCTAAGTATTTCACCAATACGCCCCCGATCTGCTTCACATTTCAGCACCTGAAGCGCTGCTGCCCGGTGATGGGGGGCATTAGTGTGTAATTTTATCCAACCATCTTTGGTTTGGTAATCACCGGCAATCTCATCCCATATCGGCGGCATTTCCCACCCGATCGGTTGGAATGATTGCTTAAACCAGAGATTGGCTCGATGGCGATTGACCTTGGAGCGTGGTTTTTGGGTAATGAGGTTCAACGTTTGGCACAGGTGGGCTATGGCGCTACCCACAGCGCCGATAGTATGGCTGGCAAGCTCGCTTACCGCAAATTTTGCGTGATAGGTTTCGCGCCCCTCAATATGGCACGTTTTTTCCAGATTCAGCGCTTGAAATATTTCATCCATACGCTGTTCTTGATAGGGCAAGCCCCCTCATTCAGCAGCCACAGCCACAGGCGTACGCCGGGCCGCAGAGCAATCAGCCATGGTGCGGCTCGCCCGGGCGATTGGATTGGTAAAATAATAATCATCCACAGCGCTGGTGAGTGGTGTGTTTTCTAGACCCCCCTTCTCACCCAGTTTGGCAAGCTCTACAGCCCCCGGCTCTACATGGTTTAACTGACCTAAAACCGGGGCGTCTTCGATCATCTTAGTGCGCAACTCAAACAGATTGTCATAGGGCAAGGTCATATCCAGATGGTCTGACAGAGCGCGAAGAATGGCCCAATCTTCACGCGCCTCCCCAAAGGGGAAATAGGCGCGATGCGTCTGTTGCACCCGTCCTTCCATATTCACATAGGTGCCATTTTGCTCCGTATAGGCTGCGGCGGGGAAGATAATATCAGCGCTCATGGCCCCATGATCCCCGTGATGACCCTGATAGATGACAAAGGCTTTTTTCAGCCGCTCTGGGGCGATTTCATCAGCACCCAAATTATAGACCAGTTCAACAATGCCGTCATCGACGCCTTCAAGAATAGCGTTGATGTCGCGCCCCCCCTCTTTGGGCAGGAAGTTTAAATCCAAAGCCCCAACACGCGCCGCAGCAGTGTGGAGAATATTAAATCCGTTCCACCCCTCTTTCACAGCGCCAATATCTTGCGCTAATTTAGCCATCGCCGCCAAAATTGCCTGACCATCGGAGCGCTGTATCGCCCCCATACCGAGAATAATGGCCGGGCGCTTCGCTTTGGCGAGTGTTTTTGCAAAATCGCTGTCGTTGAAAGCCTTGAGTACAGAAGTGCTATCGCCCAAATGCTCATACTCATAAGTCAGATCAACCGCTTCGCCGATGAGACCAATTTTGAGATCGAGATTTTGCAACCAGTTTTTACGGATACGCGCATTGACCAAGGGAGCTTCGATGCGCGGATTGGTGCCAACCAGCAAGATCGCATCGGCCTGCTCTATTCCGGCAATTGAACTATTGAACAAATAATGCCCGCGCGGACCTGCCAACAAGGCCCCATCTTGGCGACAATCGCGGCTGTTGATACCCATTTTATCGGTTAAATCTTTTAATGCTTTGATGGCTTCGGCCGGAACCAAATCGCCAACGATGGCCGCTTGCTTTTGTGCCGGAATGGCCTTGATTTTTTGTGCTGCTAATTGGAACGCCTGTTCCCATGTGGCCGGATACAATTTACCATTTTCACGAATATAGGGCTTGTCGAGACGTTGGTTTTTCAACCCATCCCAAATGAAGCGGGACTTGTCGCCAAGCCATTCTTCGTTCACCTCTTCGTGGAGGCGCGGCAAAATCCGCAAAACCTCGCGGCCCCGCGCATCGATGCGAATATTGGCGCCAACCGCATCCATCACATCCACCGATTCTGTTTTGCGCAATTCCCATGGCCGCGCCGTAAACGCATAAGGCTTGGAGGTCAGCGCCCCCACCGGACAGACATCAATGAGGTTGCCCACTAATTCGCTCTCGATGGATTTTTCCAAATAGGTGGTTATTTGCGCCTGTTCCCCACGATTGATCAGCCCGAGATCATCA
>JALWRV010000054.1 GCA_027080545.1 Parvularculaceae bacterium | reverse complement strand
ATCAAACAGAGTCCAATCAATATGCTCAAGCCATTGAATTTTTTGATATAAATAGTTTAAGTCCAATTTTCATATCCAAGCTATCCGAAGGCCAAAAACGCCGCCTTGCCCTAACCCGCCTATTGCTGGCAAAGGCCCCCCTATGGCTGCTTGATGAGCCTTCCGCGGGGCTTGATCGCGCGGGTCTGAGCGCCTTAGGCCGCGCCGTAGCCCACCATCGCCAGCGGGGGGGTATTCTCATACAGACCGCTCATGATGGCTATGTTGCCCCCGACGCCCAAATGATCGAGCTGGTCCAACCGGTACAATCGGAGCGGGCCCTATGAACCATTTATGGGCTCTTTTCTGGGATCTCTTAAAACGCGACCTGAGCCTCGCCAGCCGGGGCCATGGTTTTGCCGCCGCTCTTGGGTTTTTCCTCTTATCCGTCAGTCTCGCCCCTCTGGCGCTGGGGGCCGAGCCGGTATTTCTGCACAGCACAGCCCCGGCCTTGTTTTGGATTCTGGCCATTTTGGCCGCGCTTTTAGGATTGGAAGGGCTGTTTCGCCCGGGATTGGAAAATGGAGATCTGGACATTATCGCCTTAAGCCCCATGCCCCTCAGCCTGATGGCGCTGGCGCGCATGGGGGCTTGGTGGTTGGTGACCGGCATACCGCTTGCCCTCAGCACTTTTCCCGCTGGGCTGCTGTTTGGCTTGAGCTTATCGGAAATGACCGGCCTGTTCGGATCCCTCCTTTTGGGCACGCCGGGCTTGATTTTGATCGGCGGGGCGGTTGCTGCGCTGGCGGCGGGGTTGCGTCAGGCCGCAGGGCTGGTGGTTTTTCTGGCCCTTCCCTTCTATGCACCGGCTCTTATTTTCGGCCCACAAGCCGCCGCCGCCCTGTCTGAAGGTAATTTTTTTGCCCCGTCAGCCCTGCTTCTATTGGCTTTCAGCCTACAGGCCTTGGCTTTCGCGCCCTTTTTGTGTGCGGCCTGTTTGCGCCAATATTTGGAATAGGTCACAAGAATTTCACGCGGCTTACGGGTAATTGACCTTGTGAAGCGCGCCTATTGGGGCTAATTCTAGATATTCCGTGGCAATCCGCCCGTGACCGCTTGGGCCTTCGTCTGGCCAGCCCCCTCGGGCGTGGTCACATTTCGTGAAACGCATTTTAATTGATTGGCTCTATGTTCCGTTTCTTGCTCTCCTTGCTGGTTCTTTCCCTCATCATGCCGGTTTTCTCGGTGGCCAATGCCGCCGGGGAGCCGCGCATCGTCGCCAACTATCGTGATTGGACCGTCTATCGCCACGATCAAGGGGGTGATGTGGTCTGCTATGCGGTCAGCGACCCGAAAGAAAAATCCCCCCGTTCTGTCAATCACGGGCGGGTTTATTTTCTTGTGGGCACATGGAAATCCGGTGTTGCGGTTAATCAGCCTTCTTTGATTACCGGTTATGAATTACGCACCAAACCGGAACCGGTGGTGCGCATTGGCTCCGACAAATGGAAAATGTTTTCTTCTGGCACCGATGGCTTTATCGACAAAGCACGCGACGAACAGCGGCTTATCTCGGCGATGAAACGCGGCACAGACATGCGCGTATCAGCGGTATCCCAACGCGGCACCGCCACCTCTTACACGTTCTCGCTTTATGGGCTTACCGCCGCCCTCAAACGCGTGCAGAAAGAATGCCGCTAAACACAAAGAAAATTTCTACATAAAAACCCGCCCGATGATAACGCACCGGGCGGATTTTTTATTTAAGAAACAATTTAGTCGAGGTTGCGCTTAATCTCTTCAACCGAGAAACATTCAATTATGTCACCGGCTTTCAGATCTTCATAATTGGCAAAGCTCATGCCGCATTCTTGGCCCATGGGCACTTCTTGCACATCATCTTTAAAGCGTTTGAGTTGTGACAACTCGCCTTCGTGGATCACCACATCATCACGAATAAGCCGCACTTTGGCACCGCGCCGCACCACACCCTCAACCACACGACAACCGGCAACCCGACCGAATTTAGAAATATTGAACACTTCCAAAATTTCCGCATTGCCAAGGAAGGTTTCGCGCACTTCCGGGGCCAACATGCCCGACAAGGTGCCCTTCAAATCATCCAGCAAATCATAAATCACCGAATAATAACGAATTTCCACACCGGCGCGCTCCGCCACATCCCGTGCCTGCTTATTGGCCCGCACATTA
>JALWRV010000053.1 GCA_027080545.1 Parvularculaceae bacterium | reverse complement strand
GCCGCTGGTTTCGCAACCGCTAATGACAAGCGCGGCGGCTGTTAACAGGGCGGTGGTGGCATAGGCAATTTTACGGGGGGTTGATTTCGGTGTTTTCAGGGTCATGGGCTAGGGCTCCTCTCGCATGATGGTTGGTACAATATCATTTATGGGCCGATCAATGGCGCGCGGCCTGAAGCGATCGGTCATGGAGGGTAAGGGCGATCGGTCAATTGGGGTATGGCCCGAATATCAGCTTTTCGGCGTTTTGACCTTTGTGACGCTTCTCATGCGTGGCACTTCAAAAAAGGGCTCCCACCTCCCCGAATACCCTAGCATGGCCTCCAGATTGTGCCCCCAAGACGGGGAAAAGGCCATGGCGCCAGACGCTCTCCACCTCGCCTAGCCAGAACCAGCCTATATCAATCCTTGAGGGTTGGAAATAACAATTTAGATGGGTTAAGAGCCTGTTTAAGAGCCATCTTGTAAGGTTGCCCGGAAAAACGAGCGTTGGAGACGCGTGGAGAGCCTATGACCATCTATCTACATAAGGGGGATTTGCCCTCATCGGTGCAATTTTCCGGCTCTGTGGCGGTGGATAGTGAAACCATGGGGTTGAACCCGTTGCGGGATCGGCTTTGTTTGGTGCAGCTTTCGGCGGGCGATGGAGATGCCCATCTGGTCCAGCTTGACCGCACCCGCTATGATGCGCCCCATTTGAAGGCGCTTCTGGAAGCCCCAAATGTGCTGAAAATATTTCATTTTGCCCGGTTCGATATTGCCGCATTCCAGCATTGGTTAGGGGTTGAGACGAGGCCGATTTATTGCACCAAAATTGCCTCTAAGCTTTGCCGCACCTATACGGATCGCCATGGGTTGAAAGATGTGACCCGGGAACTGGCCGGGGTGGAATTGTCAAAACAGCAACAATCTTCCGATTGGGGCGCGGAAACATTAAGCGAAGCGCAAAAGGAATATGCGGCTTCGGATGTGCTCTATTTGCATGCGGTGCGGGCGGGGTTGGATCAGATGTTAGCCCGTGAGGGGCGCGCCCAGCTGGCGCAGGCCTGTTTCGACTTTTTGCCCGTTCGGGCGCGTTTAGACCTAGAGGGCTGGGCGGATTCGGATATTTTCGCACATTCGTGACCAAATTCTCACCAAAAGTCACGGATTAGGCCTCTTTAAGCCCTTTTTTAGGCGCTATATAGGTGCCATAACCGCGGGGGCGCGTGCGCGAGCCATGACCGGCCATCGCTCCACAGTTGCCCTACAGTCGCTCCACAGTCTCTGGCCTTCAGAAAGGGTCGTTTGAGCCCTCACCAAGGGGCGCATTGAAAAATGCAGTGAAGATGAGTTTATGATCAGTCGTTTGAAAAGAGCCGTTCAGCGCCGCGCTAATCAGCGCTTTGGTCGCCTGCGGCCCATGGCCCCGAGCCAGCTGCGCTTGTCGGAGCAGGCCGCTCGACGCCATAGCCAAATGGTGCGCTGGGCGCGGATTATTCTGCCGGGCAGCGCTTTACTATTGGTCATTTCTTTTGCGTTTTCAGCCACGCCGGCCTCGGTAGATGAGGCTTTCGTCAAGCAATTTACCTATCTTGACCAGCCCAGTGAAAATTTCACCATGGATCGCCCGCGCTATGCTGGCGAAGATGCGAAAGGGCGGGCCTATGAAATATCTGCGGCCACGGCGGAGCAAAATCCCGAACAGCCCGACCGGATCATGCTGAATACGTTAGATGGTATTCGCAGCCCGGGGGATGAGGACCAGTTACAGGTTAGCGCCGACACGGGTCTTTATTTGCGCGAGGCCGGTCAATTGGATCTTAAAACCAATGTTGAGCTAGAACAGGGTATTGGCGGGCGCGACTATGTGGTTTCCACATCGGCTGCCACTGTTGATCTTGGGGATCGAGAGCTGGTCTCACGGTCTGGCGTTATCGGGTCTTCTGAAGAGGGGTCTTTTACCGCTCGCAAAATGACGGTCTATCAGGGAGAGGGTAAGGTGGTGCTGGAAGATGTGCGTATGCGCTTTGATGCGCCCAAACCAAGCGAGATTGCCGAAGAGCAGGCAGAATGACGGGGTCGATGGGAAATCGGCCTGAAGCGGGGAAATAGGGTGATTTTGTCCCCGAATTGGCTATGATGACCGTAAGAGAGGACGGGTTGGGGTGACATGATGCATTATTCGATAGCAAAAAATAGGATTGGTTTTCT
>JALWRV010000052.1 GCA_027080545.1 Parvularculaceae bacterium | reverse complement strand
ATGAAACCCTCTTCAATCGCCTGCTTCATGCTGTACAAATGAAACGGCTCAAAACTGCCATCCGGCTGCTTTTGCCCGAACTTCTCCAGCGTCGTATTCTTGGGCGTGGCCGTAAACGCCAGATAGGACGCATTGCCCCGCATCTTGCGGCTTTGCATGGCTTCGACGATCTTGTCCTGCGCGTCCACCGCGTCGCTGTCTTCCTTGCCCATGGCGCGGTTCATGTTGTCATGGGCGGTGCCGCTTTGCGAGCTGTGGGCCTCGTCAATGATCACCGCGAACTTTTTGTCGCTCAGGTCGGAAATGCCCTCGATGATGAACGGGAACTTCTGGATGGTGGTGATGATGATCTTCTTGCCGCCCTCAAGTGCGCTGCGCAATTCGGCTGAACTATGCGCGGGCGCAATGATGTTTCTAACCTCGGAAAACTGTCTGATGTTTTCGCGCAACTGCTGGTCCAGCAAGCGGCGGTCCGTCACCACAATCACGCTATCAAACAGCGGTTTTTCCTGCCCTTCCCTGTAGGTTTCGATCAACTGGAACGCGGCCCAGGTGATGGAGTTGGATTTCCCCGACCCCGCCGAATGCTGGATCAGATAGGTTTGCCCCGCGCCGTTCTCGCTGGCATGGGCGATCAGCTTGCGCACCACGTCGAGCTGATGATAGCGCGGGAAAAACAGCGTGCGTTTGGCAAGCGCATCTTTGGGCGCACCGTCAAGGCGCACGAAATGCTGGATGATATTGGCGAGGCTTTCGCGCGTGAACACCTCTTCCCACAAATAGGCCGTCTTGTGGCCGTTGGGGTTGGGCGGGTTGCCTGCGCCATGGTTGTGGCCCTTGTTGAACGGCAGGAAAAACGTCGCTTTGCCCGCCAGTTTGGTAGTCATGTACACTTCGTCGGTGTCCACTGCCATATGCACAAGACAGCGGCCGAATTGCAGCAGGGGCTGCGCGGTGTCGCGGTCCTCGCGGTATTGCTTGGTGCCGTGATAGCGGGCGTTCTGGCCGGTCCACGGGTTTTTCAGCTCCAGCGACACCAGCGCGATACCGTTGATAAACAGCACCATGTCGATTTCCTGCCCCGGATTGGCCAGCGAATAGCGCACTTGTCGGGTGACGCTGAAAATATTGGCGGCGAAATTATCAACCACGGATTTTGAGGAGCTGGCCAAGGGTGCGGGATACATCAGGTTGAAAAACGCATCATCCACCGCCAGACCCTTTTTCAGCAAATGCAGGATGCCGTGCTTTTTGATCAGCCGGTCAAAGCGCTCAAGGATTTTGCGTTTATAGTCTACGGCGGAGTTGCGCTTCAGCTTGTCCAGCTCGTCCGCTTGGGTGGCCTCGAGGAATTGCCAGAAAAACCGCGCATCCACGGCGAAGTTCGCGTCATAATCCGCGGGGTTGCCAACCTGAAACCCGCCCACATGTGCCAAATGGCTTTCAATCAAAGCCTCCAGCGCTTCTTCATTTGTTTTACTGACCATGCTACCCCCTTTTATACAACCTTGATTTTACCCGTTACCGCCGCGTTGATCAGAGTGGTTTTGTATTCGTTCAGTTTTGTGATTTGGTTTTGTTTGATGGTGATGGCGGCGTCGATTTTTTTGGAGATCGAGCCGACATAATCGACAATGGTTTCTTGTTCAGCCAAAGGAGGAATTGGTATAAGAAAATTTCTAAAACTCTCTGCCGGAAACCTCCACCTTCCTTGCGTATGAACACCCTGTCCATATTTAAAGAATGTCCTCATTTTGTAGCCCATCTGGAAAAGCAATAATAAGAAGAGATCATCTATTTGTGGTGATGAATTTTTAAACACCCTGTAATCTGGGCTTGTGACGCCATAGTATTTTGAAATATCGACATATCCAGTGATCAAGTCCATATGGTTCATTGCAAAGTCGCCAACTTCAACAATTTGATAGTTCGAATAGTCAGACGCTAATTGTCCTTCACCGCTTTTAACGTCTTTGACCTTAATGCCCTTTTGAGTAATGGATAGAACATCTGGGCCTTCGTGACCGATGATTCGTTTAACGATATCAGTGACAAATTTGAGCCTTCTCACCTCCCAATGCGCCGGAATTTCTCCGATCCAGTCTACGCCGCTGTCTTTCATGGGCGCGTCGGGGTTCAGGCCTTTGGTGACGGCGTTCTGGATCAGGATTTGTTTGCGCTCGGCCAACAATTCA
>JALWRV010000051.1 GCA_027080545.1 Parvularculaceae bacterium | reverse complement strand
GGTTTTTCTCCATCAATTTTTTGTTGCTTCGGCTTTTGCTTCAGCCGGTTTCTGGTTTTGTTTATCTTGCTTTTCGATTTCTTTGGCGGCGCGCAGGCTTTCGCGCACCAATTCATCCGTTAAAATAAGCTGCGCCTTGGCAATCATGCTCAACGGAATGAGCGCCGTTTCATCTTCGCCTTCAATATCAAAGCAAAGCTGATCATCTTCCACTCCCGCCAAGACCCCTTTAAATCTTTTGCGGTTTTCCACCAGCTGGGTCAGTTCCAGCTTGGCTTGATAACCGACCCAATTTTCAAAATCCTTGCGTCTGGTAAGCGGGCGATCAATGCCCGGCGAGGAGACCTCTAGCGTATAGGCCCCTTTGATCGGGTCCTTTTCTTCCAATATCAGCGACAAGGCGCGGGAAAGTTTGGCGCAATCATTCGCGCTCATGGTTGCATCGGGCCGCTCGGCCATGACCTGCACCACAACTCTTTGCTTGCCTGTTTTGCGCAGACGCACCAGCTCAAACCCCTCCGCCTCGATGGTCGGGGTCAGTAAAGCCGCCAATTGATCGTCGCTAATGGACATAGGTCTGCTTTTCACCATTTCATATGCGCAAATCTGTTTTGCGTCTTGGTCGTGCGCCGAGCGAACCCATCCCGTTTGAATGAAAAAAAACAGCCCTCACTTTCGCGAAGGCCGCTTCCGATGGTTCGAAATGCGTTTATTAAAGCCTGATATAGGACCAAACAGCCCCCCTGTCACCCCCTGATGAGCAGAATTCGGGCCTTTGCCACTTCAAGCGCGCAAAAAACGCAAATAGGTGGGGGTGCGGCCTTCGCGAAGAGCCTTGGCTTCATAGCGGGTCTGCGGCCAATCCGCCGGGCGGTTTTGCCAGTCTGCCTTGGATTTTGCTTGCCAGATAAAGTCCGGCTGCTGGCGATTATGGCGCTCAACCTGCATCAAAGACCAGCGAATATAATCGGGAATATCCGACGCAATGCGCAACTCCCCCCCAGCCTTCAAAGCCCGTGCGGCACTTTCTAACAAGGGGGGCGATATAATCCGTCTTTTATGGTGCTTTTTCTTCGGCCATGGGTCCGGATGCAAAACAAACAGACGGTCAAGACTATTGGCCGGTAAGGCGTCTAGAAAGGGGCGCGCATCACCATGCAGCACCCGTATATTGGTGAGGTTTTGCGCCGCCACCTGCGCCAATAGTTTCGCGACACCATTTTCAAAAGGCTCAACTCCAATGCACAGACAGGCCGGGTGATGCGCCGCCTGCCATGCCAAATGTTCGCCACCGCCAAAACCGATTTCCAACCATACCGGCCCTGTATGATTTTTTATGGCGCCCATCTCTGGCTTCAAGCGCGGCAATAAATCTGCCAGTAATTCTTTCTGCCCCCGCCGCAAAGGCCTTCCCTTGGCGCGACCATAAAGACGGTAGTTTGGCTTTTCCTCACCCACCTGAAGGCCTCGGTTGCAAGCGCTCTAAAGCGCCGATTTCAGTTGTGCAATCAGATCGGTTTTCTCCCACGAAAACCCGCCATCCGCATCGGGCTCACGACCAAAATGACCATAGGCTGCCGTGCGTTCGTAGATCGGTTTGTTCAATTGCAAATGTTCGCGAATGCCCCGTGGGCTTAGATCAACCAGCTGTTGCAACATGTGTGAAAGTTTTTCTTCATCCACTTGCGCTGTGCCCGCGCAATCCACATAAACCGAAAGCGGTTTTGAAACGCCAATCGCATAGGAAAGCTGGATCAAGCATTTATCGGCCAAGCCTGCTGCCACCACATTCTTTGCGAGATAGCGCGCCGCATAGGCGGCTGAACGATCAACCTTGGTTGGGTCTTTACCGGAAAAAGCCCCACCACCATGAGGGGCCGCCCCCCCATACGTATCCACAATGATTTTACGCCCCGTCAGGCCGCTATCCCCATCGGGACCACCAATTTCAAACGCACCGGTGGGGTTTACATAAAATTCTTCTTCCGGACACATCCAACCTTCCGGTAAAACCTCCATCACATAGGGACGCACCAATTCGCGCATATCATTTTGGCTCATGCCCACAATATGCTGCGAGGAGATAACCACGGAAGTGGCCCTCACGGGCTTACCATTTTCATATTGCAACGTGACCTGGCTTTTCGCATCGGGTAGAAATTCTTTCCGCGCCCCGGAATGGCGGGCATCCGCAAGGC
>JALWRV010000050.1 GCA_027080545.1 Parvularculaceae bacterium | reverse complement strand
CGCAAAACTCTAGATCTTGCTGAGGGTTAAAATATATTTTCTTTTTCCGCAGTAAATGCAGCGATTTTTTTTCCTTAATGTCCTCTATCTCTGCATTATTGCAGCAATGCTGGATCGTCTCCGGTGTCTCGCCCAATAGCCCCATATAGACCGCGCAATCAGTGCCGTGGCCAATGCCGGTGAGCGCCAAAGAGCCATAAAGGCGAATGCCGATACGGTCGGTTTCCTCAAACAGGTTTTGCTCTTGCAACTCGGTCAAAAAACGCCGTGCAATCAACATTGGCCCTACCGTATGAGAGCTTGAAGGCCCGACCCCTATTTTGAAAATATCGAAAACGCTAAGCACAATCTCTCCCTTGGGTCAGATATTATCTTGGTCGCTTGGTGTTAGCATTTCCGGGGTTGCCCCTAAAGAGCGAAAAAGTGCCGCTACTGCCTCCGCAGCTTGGTGGCAGAGGGTTTTGTCCAAAGATTTGACCACGATAGAAACCATCAGGGCTTTACCGCTTTTGCCCGGATAGGAACCGATGGAAACCCCGTATAGTGCTTGCTCGATGGATTTCAACCCTTCTGCAAGCTGGCTCTCCAAAGCCTGGCCACGAACCGTGATCACATGATCAACCGGGCCATGGTCAAGTCGGCCATCCACATCTTTCAGCATCGCCTGCATAATCGTCGGCACCCCCGCCAGCACAAAAACATTTTCCAACTGAAAACCCGGTGCGCCGCTAATGGGGTTGGCAATAAGGTCCGCCCCGTCTGGAATGCGCGCCATGCGCAAACGCCCTTCGGTCAATTCCTCACCGCGCGCGTCATACCAATTTTGCAATATAAGCCTAGCATCCTCGCGCACATCACAATCAACCCCAAAAGCGGCAGCCACAGCTTCTGCTGTTATGTCATCATGGGTGGGGCCAATACCGCCGGAGGTAAAGACGTAATCATACGTTTCGCGCAACTCATTAACGGCACGAATAATATGGTCCTGTTTGTCCGGAATGATGCGCGCTTCTTGGGTAATAATACCCCGATCACTCAGCCAGCCCGCAAGAAAATGGATATTCAAGTCACGGGTGCGGCCAGACAAAAGTTCATCCCCAATGGCTAAAATGGCGGCTTTTCTTCGGTTTTGTGGCATTTTTCTTGTCATTCTGGGGTTATATCAGAGGCATAATCATACTACCATGATTGGCGATATGCTTAATTGGAATTCGCAAGATCTTGAGAGGAATCTATCCGTGCTTAAAAAATACTATCAATCCTTTATTGCCGCTTTTGTTGCTTTGTTTCTATCCCTTGGATTTGTCGGACAAGCGGCTGCAGAACAAATTTCCAACCCGACGGGTCTTGTCTATGATCTAAGCGCGGACAGTCTCATGCCCCTTTTCACGGAAATGAATATGTCTCCCGAAAAATTCCAGACGGATGATGGTAAGTCTTATATTGTTCTCACTGAACCCGATAGCGGATTAACCATCGTGGCCATTCCGGAAGCTTGCACATCAGGAAAATGTATAGGGGTAAATTTTGTCGTTATCTTTGGTGACTCCACTCTAGCAAATGACCGGATTGCTTATTTTAACAGCACATTTTCCTTTGTAAAAGTCGTCAAGAATGAGGAAAGTAATCGCGTAGAGGTTTATCGTTATGAAATTGCCGATTTCGGTATCCCCCGTGGAAATTTGAGAGAGAGCGTGATGAATTTGGTTGCTTTGTCGAAAAAGGTGCGCGCCGAACTCTGAATTTTTCTTCTATGCGCTTCGCAACGCTTTATTCAGGCCATCTCCTAAAACGGTATAAGAGGTTTCTCGCTGACATTCGCCTTGATGATGGTCGCGAGATTACCGCCCATTGCGCCAATCCCGGCTCCATGCTGGGGGTGGCCATAGAGGGGGCACGGGTGTGGGTGGCCAACCATGAAGGCAGCAAGCGTAAATTAAAATGGTCGTGGGAGCTGATAGAGCTTGAGGAATTCTCGCCCCCCGCTCTGGTCCCTATCAACACCACCAACCCCAACAAAATTGTCGCCGAGGCCCTTGAGAAGAAAACCATCCCCGAGTTCGCCTCCTATAGGAAAATCATCCCAGAGCAAAAATATGGAGATAAATCCCGCATTGATTTTTTACTGAAGTGCGATGGCAAGCCCGATTGCTATTTGGAGGTTAAAAATGTCCATCTGCGCCGCTGCCCGGAGCCGCTAG
>JALWRV010000049.1 GCA_027080545.1 Parvularculaceae bacterium | reverse complement strand
CCCGGCTCACCGCCTGCCACGGGCTCGCCCCAAGGGCCGAAATGAGCCTTATCTATCCGCGCAGCGGAGCCCGCACCGACCTGGAATGGCAGCATTTGCGCGCCAATTGGGGCGATCAGACGGCCCCCTATCACAAGGCCACCCCGACCAGCGCCGAGGAGGTCGAAGCCAGCGATGAATGGCAGGCGATTCGCGCCGCTTTGTTGCGCCAACGCCCAGACCACGCGGCCTGATCGCAACGCGCCGATTGCCCCCCCTATCGGCCCCCAGTAAAGCGCCCAGTGATGCCTCCCGTGAAGCATCCGGTCTGACTTGCGGCTTTCATGTCACAAGCTTTTGAAATTACGCGCTTTTGGGGTGCCACATGCCCTAAAATCGCCCAAAAGCGGATAAAAAGTCCCGATTATATTAACTTTTAAGGGAGCAGGACTGCCAATTCGGCAAAAAAGTGTTAACATGGTTAAGGAGCGACTCACTGCCCCATATTGAGCGTCCAGATTGAGCATCCGGGCCACGCAATCGGCCAGTAGCAATCTGGTTGGATATCTGGGTCGAAATCGGGGAAGTGTTTCGTAAAAAAATACAGGTGCCTGTTGGGTATGAACCCTGTTAGGCATTAACCCTGTTAGGCGATAGGTCATGGGCATAAGACCTATTGGAAAAGCTGACGGGTGAAAAGAAAAGGGCTCGAAAAAAAAGGGCCCAAGAAAAAAGGACCTGAGGAAAAAGGTCTGAAGGAAAAGGGTCTGAAGGATGAAGGACCCAAGGAAAAAAGGGCCCGAAAAAAGGCCCGAGGAAAATAGTCAGGATGGTTACGCGTCCGTTTGGTTGGTGTGGTTTAGGGGAGTCTCCGATGAAGGGACACATATTCATGAAGAAACAATGGTTCGGTAAGGGGGCAGTTCATGCGCCCACAATTGGCAGTGCCTCAACTGGCAGTGCCTCAACAGTGAAATACGAAGCGGTGAAATATAATCCGATAAAAAAACACAGTCTGAGGAAATTTGCCTTGGCGCTTGTCGCTAGCCTTGGGTTCGCGGGGGCGAGCCTGACCGGGATAGCGCTGGCAGATTATGATGACGCCATCGAGGCTTATCGTGACGCCAAATATGAAGACGCGCTCGATCTGTTCCAACGCTATGCGGTGGCAGGCGATGTGAAATCCAAAACCGCTCTTGGCGATCTTTATTCCGGCAAAATCCCCGAAGAAGATATTTCGCTGGCTGACCCCGCTACCACCGGTATTGCGCAAGACAAGTCGCGCGCTCTGGCATGGTATATTTTGGCCGCCAACCATGATTTTGAAAGCTACAACCAGACCCCGTCATGGCGTGATGTAAATGCAAAATACCAAGCCCAAGAACGGGTCACGGCCTTACAAAACACCATGTCTGACAGCCAAGTCTCCAAGGCCCAAAAGCTGGTGGTGTCAATTATGGAATCCGGCACCCAATTTGATCTTTATCGTCTTGGTATGATGTATCGCGCGGGAGCAGGCCTGCCCAAAGGCAATGTCAAAGCCTTGCAATATCTGATCTTGGCCAGCGGGCGCAATCTTAATTCCAACGCTGCGGCCAATGCCGCCGCCGGTGAATTAAAACAACTCATGTCGAAAAAGGACATTGAAAAAGCCGAAGAAAAAGCCATCAATTGGCAGCCCCCGCTACCGGAACCCTATAAAGGGCACAAAACCCCGGCACAGGCGGAAATGGAGCGCAAGCTAAAAGAATTGCGCGATCTCGAAGCCGCCCGGGCACTTGCCAATATCGAAAGCCAGTTTGAAAATAATGATCATCTGATCCAATCCGCCTTGGCAGCTCTTGGCTTTTATCTGGGGCCCATTGACGGCAAGCTCGGCAAAGAAAGCCGCATCGCCGTACGCAATTTCCAATATTCGCTGGTCGAGAAAAATAGCAAACTCAGCGCCGAAGAAAAAGCGCAAGTGCGCACGGGCTATCTCACTCTGGACCAAAAAGTTGAATTGATAAAACGCGCAGCGGATCGCAAACATCCCCGCTCGCTCTATGTCTATGGGATCATGAACGCACAAGGCATTGGCGTACCTTCTAACGGCACCAAGGCCATAAAATATCTCACCAGCTCGGCCAATTATGGCTACGCCCTCGCCCATTATGCGCTTGGCATCTATTATCGTGATGGCACACAGGGCGAAGACGCGATCAAGCCGAATGTGGGCAAAGC
>JALWRV010000048.1 GCA_027080545.1 Parvularculaceae bacterium | reverse complement strand
GGCCAAAAGCCCCCCCCGCCAATCCTCGCCTATCAAGCCCACACCGCCCATAGGCAAACCACCCTCCGCCCCCGCGGCTCCGATGCCCGCTGATGAAGCCTTGGCGGCAGCCACAGAGCTGGCCGCAAACGCGGATACGATTGAGGAACTGCGCGCCGCCATAATCGGGTTTGAGGGCTGTGACCTAAAACAAGGCGCCCATACCAGCGTTGTCGATGACGGCATCCCTCACGCCGGGCTGATGGTTCTGGGCGAAGCCCCTGGGCGCGAAGAAGACCGGGTGGGGCGTCCCTTTGTGGGCCGCGCCGGTCAATTATTGGATCGTATGCTCGCAGCCATTAACCGCTCCAGAAAAACTGATGATGGATTAGACGATGTGCACATCACCAATATGGTCTATTGGCGCCCCCCGGGGAACCGAACCCCCAGCCATTCTGAACTGGCCATTTGTCGCCCCTTTGTGGAACGCATGATAGAGCTGAGCCAGCCAAAAATCATTTTGCTCGCCGGGAATGTGCCGGCCCAAGGCCTCCATCCGGGGCTGCCCGGCATCACCAGAGCCCGGGGGAAATGGCGCGATTTCACCACCAAGGGCGGCTATCAGGTAAAAACCCTGCCAATTTTCCATCCGGCCTATCTGCTACGCAGCCCACAAAAGAAAAGGCTGGCCTGGCATGACCTTCTCACCGCTCAAAAAGCCCTAATGCAAACAACCCCTTGCCCTTGATTCAGCCTCGTCTGCCCCGTTATGAGGCATAAGGGATTCACCAAAAATTTAAGCTTTGTGCTCGACATTAAAGGGCAAATAGTACCTCTCCCAAAGGAGCCAAATCAGCCTATGGCAAACAATCAATAATGTCGCCGCTTCTCGTTCCTGTCCTATCAGAAAGTCCGTTCATGCGTTTACCCCTCACCCCCTTTGCGCACCCTGTCATTTTTTTTATTGCCTTGGCGGCTAGCCTACTCACCGGGCTTGTCCTCGCGCCACAAAGCAAGGCTGCCTATTCATCAACGCCGCGCATTTTATCGCAAGCAGATATAGAGACCTACCGCGCTATTTTTACGGCACAAGAAAAATCAAAGTGGCAACTCGCTGATAAAAAAATTGAAAAGCTGGAAAATGACCTATTACTCGGTCATGTTTTACACCAGCGATACATGCATCCAACCGGATGGCGCTCATCCTATAAGGAATTATCAAGCTGGTTACGCCTTTATTCTGACCATCCACAAGCGGAAGAAATTTATCGCTTGGCGCGCAAACGCCGACCCTCTGGCGCAAAAGTGCCGCGCTATCAACCACGCCAATGGCGCACGCAAACTGCCACTCATCTACATCCTGATGTTCAAAATCAAACCCTGGCCGTCCGGCGCATTGAGGGAAAAATTCGCTATCATTGTGCTGAAGATGAACCCACACAGGCGCTGAACTATCTTCAAGCAAAGCGACAACGCAGTCAGCTCACCGCCGCCCAATATGATCGCATGCGCTCATGGATTGCAGAATCCTATTATTACAATGAAAGAATCACCAAGGCCCGCACCATTGCCGAAGACGTCGCCCGCCGCCACCCAGAACAAGCCCCCATGGCCTTATGGGTCGCCGGGTTAATTGCCTGGCGGGATGGCGACTTCAACCGCGCCGCGGATTATTTTTCGCGTCAGGCTCTTCTCGAATGGCAAGATGATGAGATGCGTTCAGCCGCTGCCTTTTGGGCAGCGCGCGCAGCCCTTGCCGCCGGACGCGGCGATGAAATCATACCGAATTTAAACATCGCTGCCGACTATCCGTTCAGCTTTTACGGACAACTTGCCATAGGCCAGCTCGGTCAAAAAATCGGCTTCAACTGGCAATCAATCCAACTTGATGATGAGGGCTGGCAAACCCTGCTTAAAGCCTCCCCACGTATTCGTCGTGCGATTGCCCTAACCCAGATTGGTGAGATAGATCGCGCCCAACAAGAATTGCGTTGGGCCCATGGTGAAATTGCCTCAGATATGGATTTTCTATTAATCGCCGCCTCCGAAGCGCTGAAACTGCCTTCTGCATCCGTCACCATGGCTTTGGCCTCAAACGCCGAAGCAAGCCCCGGTTCCCCCATGGACCATGCCCTTTATCCGGTTCCTGAATATGCGCCGAATGGCGGCTTTACCATTGATCGAGCCATTCTCTTCGGTCTCATTCGCCAGGAAAGCAAATTTATGACCAAAGCCAATAGTCGGGCGGGGGCACGGGGGCTGATGCAGCTTATGCCCCGCACGGCCTCTTATGTTGCTGGTGATCGCAGCTTGCGTTATCGCTCACAGGGCAAACGCCTCTATGATCCGGCCTATAATATGCAGCTCGGTCAGTCCTATGTAGACTATTTACTGAAAGGCTCTGCCCATGGCGATCTATTCGATATGGCGCTTTCCTATAATTGGGGCCCGGGGAATTTGCGACGTTTCAAAAATCGCACCGGCATTGAAGACCAGCTTTTATTATTAGAATCGATCCCCAATCGCGAAGCCCGCAATTTTGTTGAACAGGTTATGAGCAATATTTGGGTCTATAGAGCCCGGCTCGGCCAGCCAGCCCCCAGCCGAGATAATGTAGCTGCCGGGGGCCGGCCAATCTATCAATCCTTAGAGCGCTGAGCCTTATTGGGGCAAATTAGCTGCAAAAAAGCGCAGCACATTGCCCCCCATAATTTTCTCGATAGTTTCCTCATCCAGGCCACGATCCAGCAAGGCTTGTGTGATCGCCGCAAGCTCTGAAGTATCAAGCCTTGTGGTTATCGCCCCGTCAAAATCTGACCCAAGGGCAACATGGTCTGCCCCCACCAGACCAACCCCATAGACTATTACATTGGCAATGCCTTGAGGGCTGTCATCGCACGTAACTTGTTGCCAATAACCAACCCCGATTAACCCCCCTCTTTCAGCGATTTGTTTTATCAGCTCCTCATCAATATTGCGTTTTACATCACACACACCTTTGAAGCCTCCATGGGAAACAATGAGGGGCCGGTCCGTTAGCGCCAAAACATCACGCACCACCTGCTCCGATGAATGCGCAACATCAATGGTAATATGCAGCCGCTCCATTTCCGCAATCGCCTCAACCCCAAACGGGGTCAAGCCAGCCCCGCTAACGCCGTGGAGCGAACCACCCAATTCATTATCGAAAAAATGCTGCAACCCCATTACGCGATAACCGGCATCATAAAGGTTACGCACATTGGCCAAATCACCCTCCAGCGGGTGCGCCCCTTCAATCGCCAAAATACCCCCAACCCTGTCACCACCATTTTGATGGTCCGCAATAAGGGATTGCAAATCACTCTGTGTAAGGACTAATTGCAAATTGCCATCAGAGCGCGCTGCGGCCTTTTGCAATCGGTGCGCCTGATAGCGCGCGCGCTCATAGAGAGACCCCCAAGTAGCGAAAGGCCAACGCTGTGACTGCACCAGCATGGTGATGACATCACTATCTGCGGTATTTTTCTCATAGTTGAGATGTTTCGGCGCCTTGGTCACCGCCGAGAAAATCTGCAGGGCCACGCCCCCCTGTTGCAAACGGGGCACATCTACATGCCCCCTTTTGTGCCGCTTTAACGGATCCCGCATCCATAAAAGTGTATCCGCATGCAGGTCTGCAACCATAAGCCTATCATGGAGGGCCTGCGCCTCGGTGCTAATCTCGTAAGGGGCGTGGGCAATAACCACATTCCGCTTGCGGTCGCCTGATATTGGCAGCAGCCCGTAAAACACAGATAACCCTAATAAAATCAGGGCCCCGACGGCGATCAACAATTTTTTCATTACGCAATTTCCTTATAAATCCCCGCCCATAAAACCATATTTTTGATGTTTTGCGGCTTAAAAAAGCAGTACTTCTTTTCAAGACCAATTACAGCCCTCAGCCCCTTCGCAGGTGCAGCAAAACTTCTTGGCAATCACTGCATCTAGGCAATTGCACATCGCGTTTTTCCTGTTATCGTTAACAAGGGTTAACAAAATAAGGGGTAAAAAATGTTCGAATCCATTATCGGTGACATCATGACTTCGGTCATGGGTGTTTTTCAGGGGGCTTCACCAGCACAACTTGGTATTCTCGGTGCTGTAGCGCTGCTTTCAGGCGGCACAATGGACAATTTCGGTCAAATCATTGGCCGGTCTTTTCTGTCAATTTTTCTACTCGGTCTGGCCAATGTCGGGGTTGATGGCTTTATGAGCCCCGATCGCTTTGATGCCGCTCTATGGCTTGATAAGATCCAAACCGCTTGGGACTATATGATGGATGTTTCCGGTAGCGATCTGCTTGGCTATTTTGGCACCTTCCTGGTTGGTAACGGTGTTTTGTTCACCGCCAAGAGCATGCTGGTCCGTAGCTAAGACCATCTCAAATGACATTAATCACCGCCCTCGCTTGCCGGGGGCGGTGTTTTTTTGTCAAAGGTTGAAGGGTTGAACCATGGCCAAGGCTCGGCTACATCACGCTTTCAAATAGACATTAAAGATTGAGGTTTTCCATGGCCGGTCACTCCAAATGGGCAAATATCCAGCACCGCAAGGGGCGCCAAGACGCCAAACGCTCCAAACTATTCTCCAAACTGTCCAAGGAAATCACCGTCGCGGCTAAAATGGGCGCCCCGGACCCAAACTTCAATCCGCGCCTGCGGTTGGCCATCGCCAATGCTAAGGCCGTCTCCATGCCCAAGGACAATATCGAGCGCGCCGTTAAAAAAGCAACCGATGCCGACGGGGCGAATTATGAAGAAGTGCGCTATGAAGGCTTTGCCCAAGAAGGGGTTGGTATCATCGTTGAAGCCCTCACAGATAACCGCAACCGCACAGCCTCAGATGTCCGCTCAACCTTTACCAAAGGCGGCGGCAATCTGGGTGAGACAGGCTCCGTTTCCTTTTCCTTCGACCGTGTTGGCCAGATAGAATATAAAGCCGAAAATATTGAAGAAGAGGCCATGCTCGAAGCCGCCATTGAAGCCGGTGCCATGGATGTGGAAAGCAGTGACGAGACCCATGCGGTTCTCACCGCTGCTGAAGATCTTGCCGAAGTAGCCAAGGCGCTGGAAGAAAAATTTGGCGAGGCCAGCAGCACAGCCCTCATTTGGAAGCCACAAAATATGATTGAGGTTGAGGGTGAAAAAGCAGAAAAAATCCTAAAACTAATAGATGCCTTGGATGATCTCGACGATGTGCAAAATGTCTATGCCAATTTAGAATTAAGTGAAGAAGAAATGGCCCGCCTAGCCGGATAAACCGCCTCGCTGGGCAAATTGGGGCCATGGACTTTCTCTCTAAACTGTCATGTCAGCTCTATTGGCTTTGCTGTGGCCTTCCCGCATACTTGCCTAAAGCACAATGTTTGCGAGGAAATTATGCTGTCTATTCCAGCCAAAACAAAAACTATTTCACGGGAAAATTTCAATTATCGACTGATTAGGATATTGGCCTGTAGCGCTATCCTGCTACTCGCTCTCACAGCCCTTCAACACGCAAAAGCTGGTCAGAAAAGCGCGGTGAACGGTATCACCCTCACCAATTTTATTGCGCATGTTGATATTAATCTCAGCGATGAGGCGAAAGATATCAGCTATGCTATCGAACCCGGGACCAACGCGAATTATCGCATTCAGGCCAAGCTTTCAAATAGCACCTTATTTCTCGAAGGCCCCCGCAAACCCAATAATCGTCAATTTAGAAAACAAATCCGGGGATATGGTCCCATCGCACCGCGCGTGGAAGATTGGCTAAAAGCCTACCCAACCATCACCATCACCGCCCCCAGCGGATCCGATATTGCGTTCAAGAATTTTATTGCCACCACCAAAATCACTGGCGATGCCGGTTATGTATCCATGGGCTCACCGCTCTATCTTGCAGGCTCGATGGAGAGTGCACAAAGCGCCGATATTCATGTCGCCGGGGCTGGGGCCTTTGCAGGTGGTGATGTTGCTGGCGCGCTTGACGCTTCCATCGGCGGCTCCGGGTCTCTTCATTTTAACAGTGCCGGAACCGCAAAGTTGAATATTGGCGGCTCAGGCAAGCTATCTCTTGATGCGGCCAAGGGTCATGCCCGCGCCGCCATCGGTGGGTCCGGCGACATAAGGATAGGGAATGTCGAAGGTAATCTAAAACTGTCTGTGGCAGGATCAGGCAAAATCAATGCCGGCGAGGCACAAGGGTTGAACGCAAATATTGCCGGTTCCGGTAAAATTATGGTGGCTCAAAGCAATGGCCCCATCAATGCGGCCATCTCTGGCTCTGGCAAAATAATTGTTGAAGGGGGCGAAGCCAGCGCCCTTGAAGTAAAAATCTCCGGGTCTGGCGACGTGCGCCTTGGCCTTATTGCCAACAATCCGGAAATATCCATTTCCGGCTCTGGGGATGTTTTTCTCGATGATTATCAGGGGGATCTTAGACTATATGGCAAAAAAGGAAGCCTGCATCTAAAAGCCGATCGCTAGCCTTGCGCCTCCTTTCTAGCCTCTTGCCAAGACCGCCTGATTTGGGCAAAAGCCCCTTTAGGGGATAGGTTTAGACGCCCCCTAATGATCAATTCAGGACGTGCGCATTTATGAAAATCAACGGCAATGAAATTCGCCCCGGCAATGTTATTCAGCATCAAGGTGGCCTGTGGGCAGCGGTAAAAATAAATTCTGTAAAACCTGGCAAAGGGGGGGCCTACGCACAGGTTGAATTGAAAAATTTGCTGGACGGACGCAAACTTAACGAACGGTTTCGAGCATCAGAAACCGTGGAAAAAGTACGGCTTGAACAAAAAGACTATACCTACCTCTATGAGGAAGGCGCGATGTTGGTGTTCATGGATACGGAGACCTATGAACAGATCAATATCGCCAAAGACATGATCGGCGAGCGCGCCGTGTTTTTGCAAGACGGTATGCAAGTCGTGGTTGAAAGCCACGAAGAAACCCCCATCGGGGTCAAACTACCAGAACATGTAACGCTGGAAATTGTGGAAACCGAACCCACGGTTAAAGGCCAAACCGCCGCTTCCTCCTATAAGCCCGCCATTATGGACAATGGCGCCAGAGTGATGGTCCCCCCCTTCATGTCTGTCGGGGAAAAAATCGTCGTCAACACGGAAACCATTGAATATGTTAAGCGCGCCGAAGGATAAGATGGTTCTACGGCCTGTCCCACGAGGGATCAGATCACATATTACGAGAATAACATTTGAGGGCAGGCTCGACCTTCTCTAAGTTGCCCTCTGAATGGTTTTAGACGTGGGGTCTTGACGGTTCAAAGGCGGGGCCCGGAGGCAATCCATCCGATGACATTTCATATGTTTCCAACCCTCGCGGCTGGTGTTTTGTTGGCGCTCAACATAACCACCATAAATGCGGTCAACGCTCATACAGCGCCCATTCACCCCACCGCTCAAGCGGTTTATATTGCCACTGAAAACGCCCCTCAGATTGATGGAGATTTATCTGATCCCGTTTGGCAACGGGCTATCCCTATAGAAAATTTTACCATGGTGCGCCCGACCGAAGGGGCCGAACCATCCGAGCCCGTGCGCGCGCTTATTCTCTATGATGATAATAATCTTTATATTGGTTTTTATCTTTACGACAGCAAGCCTGAGGAAATTCGCACCGAAACCTTACGCCGGGATCCGGGCATTGATTTTAATGATGGGGTACGAATTATACTCGACCCGTTCAAAACCGGGCGCGATTCCTTTTATTTTGGTGTCAATTCCGGCGGCGCAAAGCTTGATGGGTTGAGCGAGAACAATGCCAACTTTGTCGGTAATTGGGATACGATTTGGAATGCCAAAGCCAAAATCGTGAAAGATGGCTGGATAGCCGAAGTGGCTATCCCGTTCCGTTCCATCGCCTATCCCGCTGGGGCCGATGAATGGAACATCAATCTGGTGCGTACCCATCGACGCACCAATGAACTTGTGCGCTGGTCAAATATTGATCGCACCAAGGGCAATATTGACCTCACCCAATCAGGCACCCTCACAGGCCTTGGCCATCTTAAAGCGCAAGGGCGGGGGCTCGATGTACAGACTTTCGCCGCCGCCATTGCCTCTTATGATTGGGAAACCGGCAAAAGTGATGGAGAAATACGCCCCAGCGGTAATCTTTATTATCGCTTTACCCCTGCCCTTACAGGTACAGTGACCCTAAATACCGATTTTTCCGATACGCCTTTGGACGCCCGTCAGGTGAACACTGGTCGTTTTTCTTTATTCTTTCCAGAAACACGTGATTTTTTTCTTCAAGATTCGGCGGCCTTTTCCGTTGGCAACCGCATTTTTCGTCGCTCGAATGGCCGTCCGTTCTTTTCTCGCAGAATTGGTATCGTCAATGGCACACCGGTCAATCTTGATGCAGGCATAAAACTTAGTGGCCACGCGGGCGAAACCAATATTGGCGCCCTCATAGTGCGCACAGGCGAAAATGATCTTTATGCGGCCCAAACCTTGGGCGTATTGCGCCTATCTAGACCTCTTTTCGAGGGCGCTCGCGGGGGTTTTATTTATACCAATGGCAATCCATCCGGCCGCACACGCAATAATGTTCTTGGCTTTGATCTCGATTATCAAAAATCTAACATCGGTAAAAATCGCGACACATTCACCCTGCAGGCCACAGGATTGCAATCTGATGATGATGGCGCTCGGGGCAATCTCTATGGTGGCCTCCTCAGCTTTCGTAACGACAAATGGGATGCGCAATTTCGATATCTGGATATAGATGACCAATATAATCCTGCATTGGGTTTTCTCAATCGCCGCAATATACGCAACTATAACCCTTCCCTCGGGCGCACATGGCGCTTTAAAGACTCCAAAATTGATGGGGTAAATTTCGGCATGTGGTATTCCCTGCTCACCAACCGCGCCAGCACCACCCTGT
>JALWRV010000047.1 GCA_027080545.1 Parvularculaceae bacterium | reverse complement strand
TTATCAAACCGGTCACGCAGCATTTCCATTGTCATATTGTTGCGCGCCACCAAAAAACACCGCTTGGAATGGTGATGAAAAAGCACCCCCCCATCATAAAAATCAAATTGCATCAATGGAATTGTCGAGTCCGGTGCCGATGTGGGTAATGGTGGCCGACAAAATTGTGCGGCCTCATACGCCACATAACCCACCGCCCCGCTGGTAAAGCCCGGTCGTGATAAATCTTCAACGGACCAATCCCAGTGATTGTCCTTTTGGCGATCCAGCAGGCAGGACTTTAAAATATCAAACACATTTCCAACAATATTTTCGCCATCGCGATAACACTTGTCCCCGACCAGAGACAGGGTGGAAACCGGAGCCGCCACCAGATAGGACCAGCCCTGGCCCTCCTCTACCTTAGAATTGGTGCCACTATGCAACAAATGCACGCCGGCCTCACCCTGCCACCCGAGGTAACAGGAAACCGGATCACGCCAAATTATTTCTTCAATCCTCATTGAGTGCTTCTTTAAGTGAGATTCAGCAATACGAAAAGGCCACTTTGCGCTCATCGGCGAGCCAGTCTATTATGGTTCATCAGCCAACCCACGGGAACGCCATGCCTCAATCTGACCTCAACCAGCCAAACCAGCTATCACAAGATTTGCAGAAAAGCTTTTTCTTTTTGGGTTTGGCGCTCATGTTTGGTTTTTTGCTCTATATTGGTCGCCATATTCTCATTCCGTTGACGATCGCGCTGTTTCTCGCTTTCCTGATCAACAGCTTAAAAGACACTATCCGCGCTCTGCCGCGCATTGGTCGCTACATCCCGCAATTTTTGGCCTTCATTTTCGCCTTTGTCACCATTGTGCTGGTTCTTATTACACTCGCTGAAATCGTCCGGCGCAATGTAGACGCGCTGATCGGTGATCTGCCGGAATATCAAGAGCGATTAAACGGAACATTTCTTATTGTTATGGATTGGCTGGAAGGCAATGTTTCCTTTGCCGATGATCTGGTGGCGGGCTTGCGCAAAATGCAATCAGAACTGCTTGGGCAATTACCGGCGCTGGTGGGAGATATCAGCACCATCATCCGCACCTTTGCCGCCAGCCTGGTAACCGTTTTCCTTTACACCGCCTTCATGCTGGTGGAGCGGGGGCGTTTTTTGCGCAAAATTGCGCGCCTGTCCACCAATGCCAGCGAGAGAGACCATGTAAACACCATCCTGCGCGACATTGCCACGCTGATCCGCAAATATATTTCGGTCAAAACAGGTATGAATATGCTGGTCGCGGGCACCTCCTATCTGATTATGCTGGCGCTGGGGGTAAAATATGCCGGTTTTTGGGCGCTCATGTCCTTTGCCCTCAATTTCGTGCCCATTATTGGTTCCATTATTGGCGTTCTTATGCCCTCTCTTTTAGCTATGGTTCAACCCGATGGCGGGTTTGCTCTGGCCGCGCTCACCCTTCTATTGCTTACCGGAGCGGAACAATTCTACGGATCGTTTCTAGAGCCGCGCATTGTTGGTCGCACGCTCAACCTGTCCCCATTGGTGATTTTATTATCGCTGGCCATCTGGGGCAGCCTATGGGGTTTTGCCGGCATGTTGCTTTGCGTACCGATCACCGTGGCCGCATTGATTATTTTTTCCCAAATTGAAGAGACACGCGCCATTGCCATCCTCATATCGGATAATGGCGAGATCGATCCCATACGCCATTAAAGGACTTAAGCCATCTGGCCACGAAAAACCCTGCCACCCACGGAAGAGCAGCAGGGCTTGTTTGCATCGTTTTTTCTGGTCTAATAGGCGACCCGTTTGGATTCATCAATCGACAACCAACGCGAACGCTGAATGCCCGACGAATTGTCAATCCAATTTTGCACATGCAGGCCAACCAGATTGCGGTTCACGGAAAAATAAATCGGCGCCACCGTCATATCATTGAGCATGAGCTGCTCTGCTTGTGCCATCAACTTGGCCCGCGCTTCCAAATCAAGCATGGTGTTGGCTTCATCCAGTAAACGGTCAAATTCCGGATTTTTATAATCGGAATAGTTCATCGAGCCCGTGTCGCTTCTGGCGAGGAAGAGAAAATTGTCTGGGTCATTATAGTCAGCGACCCAGCCCGCATCGGCCACTTCGAAATTGCGCGATCGATAATCCGCATAGGCAACCTTGGGTTCTTCGCCAATCAGCTCGGCCTCCACACCAA
>JALWRV010000046.1 GCA_027080545.1 Parvularculaceae bacterium | reverse complement strand
AATGCCTCACAAACCGGCGCTTGTTCTTTGTATAGGGTCCCCTCAATCGCCACTAAAGATATGATGAGCTGGCTTTTCTTAGCGCAAGCCCCCTCCAACTGATCACGGCTTTCAATGATTTGAATGTTGACGCCGTGGGTGGCTGTCAATGAACAGCCGGAAAGCGTCTCACAGGGTGGGGTTAGCCCTTTGCGTTCACCAATACGCGGGGCGTCACGAATGATCGGCGACAGACCCGCAGAGCGCAACCAATTCTCGGCGGCAAACCGTTGGCGACGACGCGACCAGAGGGCCAGCCTTTCCCCCTCATCCGTCTCAATCCGCACCGCAAAATTTCTCAACTGAGGCGGAAACAATAAATCCGGTTGCGGCGCGAACCAATTCAGCACCGCCACCACGATCAGGCCGAGCCCAACCCATCGCAAAGCTGATTGATGGATAATCAAAACCAGCCCCCCTAAAGTCACACTCACCAAGGCCAACCGCGACATGGCTGGCATCAAATGAACCGCCCCCTCAAGCCCGCTGACCCAATCGCTGATATGTAATACCCACCCCACCCCCTTGCTCATCATCCACCAAGCCGGTTGATCAAGCCCTAGGGGATAAAGCACCATGCCCAGCAAGCCGCTCGGCATAACCAGTAGTGCCACAATAGGCATGGCAAGCACATTACCCAATAGGCCATAGCTGACGAAGCGGTTAAAATGGTAAAGGGCATAGGGGGCCGTGGCCAAGCCAGCCAACAGGCTGGTAATGGCAATGCCTCCCATAAACCCAAACACTCGTTGTACCGGGCCTTTCGCCATGCCCACCACCGCGCGCCGTTTTTGCCATTGCTCATAAACCGCGATCAGCACCGTTACCGCTGCAAAAGAAAGTTGAAACCCTATTTCGCTCAATGCCTCTGGCGAGAGAAGCAAAATCAACGTTGCCGCAACCGCCACCATACGCAAGGTCAAGGCCCGCCGATCCAGCATGATCGCACCAAACACAAGGGCTGACATAATAAAAGCCCGTTGGGCTGACCAAGAGGCCCCGGACAGCGCCAGATAAAACAGCAATGAAACAATCGTCACCATGGCGGCCCATTTTTTAATGGGAAAATTCAGCGCCAAAGACGGCACCAGCGCCATCAATCCGCGCGACAGAAAAAACACAAAACCAGAGACCAATCCCATATGAAGACCCGATATGGCTATCAGATGGGCAAGCCCCGCATCCCGCAAAGGCGTCACCGCCCGTTCTGGTACTTGTGCCCGTTGACCGGTTACCAAGGCCGCCGCTATGCGTGCCGCATCGGGGGATTGGTCGCCACCCGCAATGATCCGCGCCGACAGTCGGTCGCGAAAGTGCTCAAGCCAAAGCCCCATATCAGCATTGTCACGAACACGCACAACCGGTCGCGAGACCGCATATCCGGTGGCGCCGATTTCCTGAAAATAAAGTGTTCGCGCATAATCAAAACCACCCGCCATAATGGGCTCCGGCGGGGGGCCAATTATCGTGCGTATACGGATATACATGCCCGGTTGCATGGGGCTATAGCCACCCCGCCAAGTAACACGCACTTTTTTTGGCAACGCATCGTTGGCGATATTTTGAATGTTCTCAACCCGAATGGTAAGACGAATATCGCTAGCCCGTTGCTCGATCGTTTCAAGCACCCCTTCAACCCGAAGCGGCCCGGTCTCCTGCGCTATCACCGGATGGGCGACCTGCATCTGACGCCATTTGGCTACCACAGTGCCCAACGCCACAAGGGTCAATGCGCTTGCCCCCAACAAGAATAACCGCCGCCACACTGGCACCATCCCCGCTAGACGGCTTTGATAAAAATACTCCAGCCCCACCGCCAGACCCAGCCCCCCCAATACAACCAATAAGGTGATCATTTCCGGCTCCCGACCCATAGAAAAATAATAGCCAATCCCCATGGCCAGCAACACTGGCACATATAGGATCAGCCGGTTTGCATCCCGGTCGAGCCACACTTGAATATGGCGGCTGAGATTGATAGAGCCCCCTCCTCTAGCCCCTTGCCACGCCTTGTTCTGTTCCTTTTTGCAACCCTTTTTTGCGAAATGGATGACGGGCGGGAAAGTTTCGTGCTAGGTGCGCCTGCAACAAACTTTTCTACCCCATAAAAAAGAAATGACCAAGAGCCCCATGCCAAACCAAATCGTCACGCGTTTTGCCCCCTCACCCACCGGCTATTTGCATATTGGCGGCGCCCGCACCGCTTTGTTCAACTGGCTTTATGCCCGAGGGGCCAAAGCCGAGGGCAAGGGCAAATTTCTTTTGCGCATCGAAGATACTGACCGGGCGCGCCACAATGAAGCCGCCGTTGCCGCTATTCTCGATGGGTTAAGCTGGCTGGGCCTTGATTGGGATGGGGATCCCGTATCACAATTTTCCCAGCAA
Source organism: Parvularculaceae bacterium (assembly GCA_027080545.1). Classification (GTDB taxonomy): domain Bacteria; phylum Pseudomonadota; class Alphaproteobacteria; order Caulobacterales; family Parvularculaceae; genus S012-90. Next base: position 6,501 of record JALWRV010000046.1, on the reverse strand, counting down.
CAGCGCCACCGCGAAATAGCCGAACACTTACTCGCAACAGGGCGCGCCTATCGTTGCTGGCTTGAGGGGGATGAATTAAATGATGCCCGCCAACAAGCACGCGACAGAGGCACGCGTTTTGAAAGCCCTTGGCGTGAAATTAAAAATAATTTTCCCGATCACCCTTTTGCCATTCGCTTGAAAGCCCCCCGCACTGGTGAAACAAAGATCGAAGACATGGTACAGGGCGACGTCACCTTCCCCGCCTCGGCCCTCGACGATATGGTCTTACTGCGCTCTGACGGCACCCCCACCTATATGCTGGCCGTTGTGGTTGATGATTATGATATGGGCATCACCCATGTCATTCGCGGCGATGACCATCTGGTCAATGGCGCCCGCCAAACCCAGCTTTATCAAGCCCTCGACTGGCCCTTGCCGCGCTTTGCCCATATCCCCCTCATCCACGGGGCGGATGGAGCCAAACTATCAAAACGTCACGGGGCGCTGGGCGTTGAACATTATCGCGATGCGGGTATTTTACCGGAAGCCCTGTGTAACTATCTATTGCGCCTTGGCTGGTCCCATGGGGATGATGAAAAAATCAGCACGGAACAAGCGCTTTCCTGGTTCGATATCAGCCAGATTAATAAAGGAGCCTCGCGACTTGATCTTGATAAGCTCAACCATTTAAACGCGCTTTATCTCCATGAGCTAAACCCAGATGATTTTCTCGCCCGGGCCGAGCAACATTTACCGGAATTTTTCAACACGCTTGACGCCACAAAAAAAGCCGCCCTCACCCGCGCGGCCCCCTTCATACAGGCGCGCTGCAAAAGTTTGAGCGATCTACCCGAAGAAACAGCCTTCCTTACCCTCACCCGACCTTTAGCTATCACCGGCAAGGCCGCCAAGCCATTGCGCAAAGATGGGGCCATTGATAGAATAAAAACAGCCCATGACTGGTTACTAAACGTACCAGACTGGACATCTGAAGGGCTGGATGCCGCGTTACAGGCGCTTACCGCCCATCTACAAATAGGTTTTGGCCAAATTGGCCCGCCTTTGCGAGCGGCCCTGACCGCCGGTCACCGAGCCCCGCAATTGGCGGAAACCTTGTATGCGTTGGGACGCGAAGAAAGCCTGGGCCGCCTTTGCGATGTGTTGGCGAATGGCCTTATGGCTGACTAGTTGCTGGTAGCACTCTCTACTGTAATTTTGTCCCTAAAATACTGGATTTAGAGGCTTTAATCGTTATATTCGCGACAAGTTCGCTGCAGCGCACAATGATGGAGATATTGGATGGAAAGCAAGATCAAACAAAACGGTTCCGCGCATTTCACACTAAAGGATAAATCCATTGAATTGCCCGTTTATTCAGGCACCGCTGGACCGGATGTTGTTGATATTTCCAAATTTTACCGCGACAGCGGCTATTTCACCCTCGACCCCGGCTATACCTCAACGGCCTCATGCGAATCACAAATCACATTCATCGATGGCGACGAAGGGGTGCTATTATATCGTGGCTACCCCATCGAGGAATTAGCTGAAAAATCAAGCTTTATTGAAGTTGCTTATTTGCTGCTGGAAGGCGAGCTGCCAAACCCATCGGCCCATGAGAAATTCAGCTCTGACATTACCTATCACACCATGGTCCATGAGCAGTTCAAAACCTTTCTCAACGGCTTTCGACGCGACGCCCATCCCATGGCCATTATGTGCGGTGCGGTAGGCGCTCTATCCGCCTTCTATCACGACAGCACCGATATTTCTGATCCGCGACAACGCGAAATTGCCACCCATCGCATGATTGCCAAAATGCCCACCATCGCCGCCATGGCCTATAAATATACCATCGGCCAACCCTATGTAACGCCACTAAATAATCTCGACTATACTGAAAACTTCATGCGTATGATGTTCGCGGTGCCGGCTGAGCCCTATCAAGACAATAAAGTCCTCACCTCTGCTCTCGACAAAATATTCATTTTGCACATGGACCATGAGCAAAATGCCTCGACCTCCACGGTACGCCTAGCCGGTTCGTCCGGGGCCAATCCGTTCGCCTGTATCGCTGCTGGCATTGCCTGCCTGTGGGGCCCCGCCCATGGGGGTGCCAATGAAGCCGCCCTCTTAATGTTGGAAGAAATTGGCGATGTGGCGAACATTCCTGAATATATTAAACGCGCCAAAGATAAATCAGACCCGTTCAGACTGATGGGATTTGGCCATCGTGTTTATAAAAATTATGACCCCCGCGCAAAAGTCATGCGCAAAGCCTGCCATGAAGTTCTCGACGCCCTTGATATTCGCCAAGACCCAACCTTGAAAGTAGCGTTGGAACTGGAACGGATCGCACTGGAAGACGAATATTTCGTCGAGAAAAAACTATATCCGAATATTGATTTTTATTCCGGCATTACCCTGCGCGCCCTCGGCTTCCCAGTTGAAATGTTCACCGTCTTGTTTGCCCTGTCACGCACCGTTGGTTGGATCGCCCAATGGAAAGAAATGTTGGAAGATCCGGCACAAAAAATCGGCCGTCCACGACAAATTTACACAGGTGCCGCCGAACGCAGCTACATCCCTATGGATAAACGATAGATTAGTCGTCGAGCAAGGGTAGCACCGCCTTAGCCGCCCGTATCGCCGGTTTTTCCCCTTCCAAGCCTAGGGCGTGACGAAAACCGGCAAAAGCCGCCCTTTGGCTCGCCGCAGCTTTGGAATTTTCTTGCGCCAAATCTTCCAGAACCGGGCTGATCATATCCGCCCTTGCCTCTTCTTGTAGAAACTCCGGAATGATCTCGCGCCCCTCGGCAATATTGAGAATGGTGATAAATTCAGTGGTCATGACCCGCTTGGCCCAAAAATAAGTCAGCGCGTCTACCTGATAGGCAACCACCATGGGCACATCGCACAAGAGCAGCTCTGTGGCCACGGTGCCGCTGGCAAGTAAGGCGGCGGCGCTATCATGGAACAACGCCATTTTATCTGCTGGCTTAATTTGTACCGGCTGTACCGGCCAATCCGCTAACAGGGCCTCAACCTCATCAGCCACCGTTGGAGCCGGTGCAATAGCAAAAGCCATCTCTTCATGTTTCGTCGCCAAGGTGGCCACCACCTCCCCGAAAATAGGCATCAACCGCTTCACCTCCGATCGGCGCGAACCGGGCAAAATAGAAATCACCCGCTTGCCCGTAAAGCCGTACCGAGCACAAAAACTTTCGTCAGGGCGGCTAGCCAGAACCGCTTCATAATTTGGATTGCCCACAAATAGCGTGGGCACCCCGTGGGCGTTGAACAAATCCGGTTCAAATGGCAATAATGCCAACACCAGATCAAAATGCGCGCACACAAAATCTATTCGTTCCGGTCTCGACGCCCATATTTGGGGGGCCGAATATTTCACGATCTTGGTTTGAGGAGAGAGTTTTCGGATGCGTTTGGCGCAAATACGGCTAAAGGTCCAACCATCCACAAACACCGCAACATCAACCTGCTGATCGCGGCAATGTTCCGCGACTTGCTGGGCCCGTTTAAAGGCACTGGGCACCACTTTTAAAACATCGGTAAACCCCATCACCGAAAATTCATCAATAGAAAAAAGGCTTTCAAGCCCCGCTTGGTATAATTCATTGCCGCCAATGGCCGAATAGCGAAGATCATCGCGGAGCTCCTTCATGGCACGATAAAGTGCCGCCGCATTGGCATCCGCAGACGGCTCAACCGCTGCAATAAATATGTGTTGGCTTTGTCGGCGTGTATTAGCCATTTTTACAGCTCATGGTCTTGAAAGCCATAAACAAAAATCCCGAGGCGATCAGCCTCTGCCGCTACCTGTTCGCGATCAATAATCAAGCTTGCTTGGGCAGCAACAGCAATACCCGCTAGATTACATTCATGGACCCGACGCACTGTCTCCACGCCAATGGTTGGCAAATCAACACGCAATTCTTGGCCGGGCTTGGGACATTTTAACAAAACACCCCGTGGCCCCTCTTGCTGGCCCGGTTCCGTGCCGCGCAAATTATCAGGCAAAGCCGCGCAACGTTGCAACATCTTATCAGTGCCTTCTGCGGCTTCTACCGCCAACACAAAGCCATTACGCACCACCGCCCCTTGACCAATATCAAAGGAGCCAAGGGCACGCACAACACCAACCGCCTTGCGCATGTCTTCACGATCTATTTCTCTAGGCTCAATAGTGCCGACAGCCCCAATCGGCGCAAACAAGACATCAGAAACCTCTTCCGCCCCGATAACCAAAAACCCCTCAGCCTCGAACACTTCTACCAACATTTCCAATAGAGCACCGTCCCCTTTTCGCGCAGCCGCCACCGCCTTGGGCAACAAAGCTGCGCCGCGCCAATCAGGTTTTAGGGTTGAAAAATTCGGTCGTTGCACCACACCCGCCATCACCACCGCGTCGCAATCGGCATTTTTCATAAGCCGAATGAGCTTGCCGATTTCAGCAATATTGCAGGACTCACCAGGATAGTGCGCCAAACCTTCATCGACGAAACCATTGAGACGCAGCACAAAAAACGGATCATCGCGCTTCAGGCAAGCCTTCGCCAGCTTTTCCGGCAGCCCACCGCCCCCAGCGATAATCGCCAATTTTTTCCAACGTTGCATGGTCCTATCCGTTTTGTGAGGCTTATCCATGTTTTGGCAGACAAAGATTGCGCGAGCTTTTGGCCTTCATAAAATCAACAATCTGCATCACCTCTTCGCGTGAAGAAAACAATTTGGCCACATCATCAATGCGCTCTTGCAATGTTCCTTCTTCCGCGAATAATAGGCGGTAAGCCGCACGAATATCATGGATGGTTGCGCGCGGCATGCCTCGACGTTTCATGCCAATAATATTTAACCCCTCCAAGGTGGCGTGGTTACCAATCACGGAGCCAAACGGGATCACATCCGTGGTCACCAGGGCCGCCGCGCCAATAAAAGAATAACGCCCAACGCGGCAAAATTGATGGACCGCTGATAGACCGCCAAAAAACACATAATCATCAACCGTAACATGGCCCCCCAAGGTTGCATTATTTGCCATCACCACATGATCCCCAACCACACAATCATGGGCCACATGGGTCGCAGCCATGAACAGACCATTAGAGCCAACAACGGTTTCCCCGCGCCCGGTCACCGTTCCGGGGTTCATGGTCACATGCTCGCGGATGATATTGTTCTCACCAATGATTAATTTGGTATCTTCACCCTTATAGCCAAGATGTTGGGGGGCGCCGCCAAGAGAAGCGAAGGGGGCAATTTTACAGTTTTTGCCAATTTGCGTGTGGCCAGCCAATACCACATGGGATTCCAGCACAACCCTATCGGCTAATTTCACATTTGGCCCAACCACACAATAGGGCCCAATCTCGACGTCTGCGCCAATTTCGGCTCCTTCAGCAATGATGGATGTAGCATGGACAGGCATGAGTTTTGGTTCCTGACTTTTTAAAATCAATCTTTGTCTTCTGGCGGCGGTGCAAGCATGGCGGTGAAACTGGCATCGGCAACCACTTTGCCATCGACAGTGGCTTTAGAGGTAAATTTCCAAATAGGCGGGCGGCGTTGCATTACTTTTACCGGTAATAAAAGCTGATCTCCCGGCCCAACCGGCCGTCGGAAGCGGGCTTTATCAACCCCCATAAATAAAACAACTTGCCCCGTGGTATCGACATTTTCTACCTGCGCCACATAGGCCGCCGCCGTTTGCGCCATCGCCTCAATAATGAGAACGCCGGGAAAAATCGGTTTCATGGGGAAATGCCCCGGAAAAAAGGGTTCATCAGCGGTAACATTCTTAACCCCTGTGGCCCCGTCATGTTCGGTAATGTTGATAATCTTATCGACCATTAACATGGGATGACGATGGGGTAACACCTCCATCAATCGCATCACATCCATGTCTTTCAGGTTCGGACTATTTTTTGCGTCAGTCATTTTTTCTTCCCCGCTCGTTCAGGTCTCTTCACCCGGGCTAGTCTGTGAACGGCGATTATTTCGCGCATCCAGTCACGCGCCGGTTTGGCCGGATAGCCGCCATATTGTTCATTGGCAGGCACATTACCCAAAACCGCTGCCCGCGCTTTAATGACGGCATTCGAGCCAATGGTTACATGATCAGCGACCCCAGCTTGACCACCAATCATGACATTGTCTCCAATATCCGTACTTCCAGAGATTCCCGTTTGCGCCGCAATAGCGCAATTCGATCCAATCGTAACATTATGGGCAATCTGGATGAGATTATCAATTTTGGTATAGTCACCTATACGCGTATCCCCCAACGCCCCACGGTCAATGGTCGTATTCGCCCCAATATCCACTTCACGCCCCAACACCACCCGTCCCAATTGCGGCACATGCTTGAACCCCTTATCGGTCGAAACAAAACCAAATCCGGCCTCCCCGATAACAGCCCCGCCGCGCACAAAACATCCCGCATCTAAAATCGCATGGGTCACGCTTGCATGGGCGGAAATTCGACAACCCTTGCCTAAAACA
>JALWRV010000045.1 GCA_027080545.1 Parvularculaceae bacterium | reverse complement strand
CAAGGCTAGCTTCGGTTGAGACCATTTTTGTATTTTTTGCGATATTTGTCTAAATGACCCCTGCTAGTCGCCCATAATTGGCAAAAATAGAAAAATCAGGGTGCGTATAAATTTTTCTGCTTTTGTGCCCAAATTAACGATTAAATTCACTTGCGCTACCGCAACAAAAGTGAGAGTTAGTTGTTTGGCGGTGCTTGCGGCGCATTTATGTGTCGGAAGTTCTCTCTCTCCCCCGATACTGAGCTTCCTTGTGAGCACCGTCACTTTCTCTTACAACCAATCTAGTGCGTTCCCCCCTTATGGCGAGGCTTAGCCATTGGCGTCTGCGTCCAATATCACAAGAGGAAATAATCATGTTTCGTACAGTTTTGGTGGCGTTTCTGGCGCTTATTTTGGGCTCTTGCTCTGGGGAGGGGGGCAATGAGGATCCGTTGATGATGCGCGGGGTGATTGGCCTTTCCGAAGCGTTTGTGTTCGATTTTGAATTGGAAGATTTTAATGGGCAGCCGGTCAGGGATGAAACCTATCGTGGCAAGCTGGTCTTTGCCTATTTTGGCTATGGTTCTTGTCCCGATGTTTGTCCGGCGGCGCTGTCGGTCATGTCGGCAAGCCTCAACAAGCTCGGGCGTGAGAGCGATCAGGTGACCGCTTTGTTTATTTCGGTTGATCCTGTTCGTGATCGGCCGGCGGTCTTAAAGGCACATCTTGCCTTTGATCCGCGTATTGTCGGTCTGACCGGCAGCGAGGCAGCGGCCAAAGCCGCCCGTAAGGGCATGAAAGTCTATGCGGAAAAAGCAGAAATAGCCGGTTCGGCTATGGGCTATCTGGTCGATCACCAAAGCCTGTTTTATGTGATTGATGGGGAAGGTACACCGCTTTATGCTCTAGAGGACCAGATGCGCCCAGAGGATATTGCGGCAGTGCTGCGCCATGTGCTGAAGGGTTAACACCATCTCAACAAATTATCGTGATCATTTGCTGCAAGCGCTTGTTCTTGCTTGTTTTGCTGCGATGCGGTAGGACGGGATTGAAGCACATTCAAGGCTATTTCGGCGGGCAAGACTATTTCGGGGACCATGTCTTCAGGGGGCCATGTCCGCCTTTGGGGCCGATTGTTAGGAGTATTATGCTTTATTCTCTCCATGAATGGAATCAGATGATGTTGGCCCCGTGGCGACAGGCGGCATCCATGCAGGCGCAGTGGTTACGCTCGCCCCTCAACCCCGGACGCGATTGGTTGGCGTGCAAAATAAGTGCCGCCAGCCTACAGCTTTTTGAGGAGACCACCCGTCATTTTCCACGGCCCAAATGGGAGATTGACCATATCACCCTTGGCGATGTTGAGGTGCCGGTCGTGATTGAGCCGGTTTGTGAAAAAACATTCGGGCGGCTGATACATTTTCAACGAGATGAAAAGGCCTTGCGTGCCGCTCGTGGGGGTAAAGCCTCGGCGGATCCACGGGTGATTATTGCCGCGCCCATGTCTGGTCATTATGCAACGCTCTTGCGCAAAACGGTGCTGGCGCTTTTGCCAAACCATGAAGTGTTCATTACCGAATGGGCGGATGCTAAAGAAGTGCCTTTGCAAAGCGGGCGCTTCGATCTCAACGATTTTACCGATTATATGATCGACTATTTAGAAGCGGTTGGCCCCAAAGCTCACATGTTGGCGGTCTGTCAGCCGGGGCCGGCCGTGTTGGCGGCTATTGCCTATATGTCCAAGCATGACAGCCCCTATTTGCCTGCCACTATGACCTATATGGGATCCCCCATAGATGCGCGTAAATCGCCAACTGTGACCAACCGCTTGGCGGAAAAGCAGCCCTTTGAATGGTTTGCGCAAAATATGATTTACACCGTGCCGGCCCCTCATCGAGGGGTGCTGCGCCGGGTTTACCCGGGATGGTTGCAGCTCATGAGTTTCATGTCCATGAACCCGGAGCGCCACATTGAATCCCATTGGGATTATCTGAAATTTCTCGTTGAGGGAGAGGATGCCAAGGCCAAACGCCATCGCAAATTTTATGATGAATATTTTGCCGTTTGCGATATGACTGAAGAGTTTTATTTGCAAACCATACGCGATGTATTTCAGGAATATCGCTTGCCTTTAGGTGAATTTGTCCACAGAGACGAAAAAATTGATCTTGCTGCTATTCGCCATGTGGCGTTGATGACGGTGGAAGGCGAGCTGGATGATATTTCCGGTGT
>JALWRV010000044.1 GCA_027080545.1 Parvularculaceae bacterium | reverse complement strand
ATATCTGCCAGCCGCTCATGGGAAGAGGCGGCGCGAGAGGAGAGTTTGTTTTCCTGTTCCTCAAGGGCGTCAGACAGGCTTGCGAGACTGCCCAGCGCATTTTCAGCAGCATTTTCCAGAGAATCGAGACGGGTTTGCAATGTGTTTTCTTCATCGCTCAATTGTTGGTTGAGTTGTTGTGTTTTATCGAGGCTGTTTTGTGCCTGTAAGGCGATGGCTTCGGCAAAGGCGTCGGCTTCGGCACTCATTTTTTCCGTAAGGGTCATTAAATTTTCGCGCTCGCGGGCAACGGCGGCGGTGAAGCTGTCGGCCTCGCCATCAATAGCTTGGCGGGCGGCCTCAATAGCGCTGACTTGCTGACGTATCATGCTTTCGGCGGTGGCCAGCTTGGCTAAGGCATCATCAAGATTTTCATTTAAAGCCTGAATTTCACCACGCACGGCAGATCCGACCGATTGCACGGCTTCGACGGCTTTTGTTTCTGGTCGCACAAAATATAGATTTTCCCGGTCAAGTGCTTCGGCCCGCATGGTGAGTTGGGCAAAATGAGACAAGATAAGTCCGAGGAATAGAAAACAGATGGGCACCAATAGACCCAACAAGAGAAGGGTGGGGGTAAAGCCAAGCACCAATCGCCATTGGCCTGTTATATTGGCTTGTGCCCAACTAGAACCGAGTGGCCAGCCAATAAACAGGCATAAGGTAAAGGCAATCGCGGCCGCACGGCTGTAAAATATGATCTGACGGGCGCGCAGATCGGCACGGCGACGCAACCGTTCATTTTCATCCGGCTCCGGCAGAAGTGGATCAAAAATAGGCGCTGCGGGGCCCTGAGCGCCGGAATTTTGAGAGTCAGAGTCTCGTGAATCTGCTCCTTCTAAGATCGCTTCGTCGAAGCCCGTTTCCTCCGGCGCGGCGGTTTGCTCGGCTTCGGGGTCGGTTTCAACGTCAAGGCGTTCCGGATCTGATGGGGGTTGGTGGTTCAAGGGTTAATTCCTGCGATTCGTCTTGGTGTCAGATTATAGAGGTTTTTGTCTGCCAGATGGTTAACGAGTTCTTGCCAACAGATTGAAATTATCAATTTATCTGTTTCGTTTGTGGTGGATTTACGGCCAGCCCAATCATGGTCCGTTGTTTCTCTTGGCTTCGATTTATCCTGAAAAGAGAAAATATGTCTTTACATGAGAACAAAAGGGGAATATAGATATTGGAACAATAGCAGAACATGCAACAGAAAGAAAGAGGCGCGATCATGTTATTTAAGCACGAAATGGGGGAAATGGGCTTTGAAATGGGGGCTTTGCTCCGCGATGGGCTGGGGTTGATTGTGCTGGTGGCGATCATTGCGGCGGTAAATTTCTGGGGTGGCTTGCTGGCGGCCTAGGGGCGACTGTCTGTTGCTCGGCCGTTTTATCATTGGGTGCCAATCTTTGGGGGCCTGTTTGGCGGCTGGTCCGGGGAGCTAATCGGGAACTATTGGCTTGTTTGGGGAAAAGTGGGTCGCCCACCTGCGGGTGAACCCTGCTAAGAGGGGTGGCTGGCCATTAGGCTGGGCGTTTTCGTCATTCTCGGCTGGAGTGCGCATCTTTATGGCGTCTGACCCTGCACAATTTATTCATTTGCATGTCCATTCATCCTTTTCGCTGGCTGAAGGGGCGGTGCATATTAGTGCATTGGCGGATTTATGCGTTCGCCATAAAATGCCCGCTATCGCCATAACCGACACCAATAATCTGTTTGGGGCGCTAGAGGCCTCGGAAAAGTTAAGCGCCGCCGGGGTGCAATCGATTAGCGGTTTGCAATTGGCGATAAATCTGGATCGGTTGATGGAGGGGCAGACCGGCCAGGCGGGGCGTTCGAACATGATGGGGGACGGTTTTGGTGCGTCAGCGGGGGGACATAAGGCCAGCCATCGCAAACAGATGCCACATCTTGTGCTATTGGCGCAAAATGAGCAGGGCTATAAAAATTTAATGGCACTTTCCAGTGCCGCTTTTCTGCAATCTACCCATGACGCCCATCATTGTGTCGATCTGGATTTTGTTTTTGCTCATAGCGAAGGATTGATTTGTTTAAGTGGGGGGTATGATGGTTTGCTTTCCGTCTTACTGCGAGAGGGCAAGTTTGATGGGGCTGAAGCTGTTTGCGATCGCTTAAGGACGGGGTTTGCTCAGCGGTTTTATGTGGAACTGCAACGCCATCCCGCTCCCG
>JALWRV010000043.1 GCA_027080545.1 Parvularculaceae bacterium | reverse complement strand
CGCCGCAATATACGCAACTATAACCCTTCCCTCGGGCGCACATGGCGCTTTAAAGACTCCAAAATTGATGGGGTAAATTTCGGCATGTGGTATTCCCTGCTCACCAACCGCGCCAGCACCACCCTGTCGCAAAGACTTGGCTGGTGGAGCGGTATTGAAATGAAATCAGGCTATCGCGCTGATCTTGGCGGTATATTCGGGAAAGAGCTTATTGAAAACCCGTTCAACTTAGCTGGCCGCATATTGGTTCCTGCCGGCACTTATGACGCCAATAATATTTCCCTTGGCCTCAATACACCGGGTAATCGCAAACTGGCTCTCGGATTTAACCTGTCGCGCGGGGATGTTTATGATGGCACCAGAGACCAAATGGGGGGGCGGATCACTTGGCAACCCAACCAATATTTTGAGTTTGGCAGCTCATATCAATATTCAAAATTTGATTTGCCCAATGGGCGGCTCGGCATCCATATCGCCAGCGCCAATCTGGTAACGAATTTCAGCGCCACCATGTCGCTGGATAACCAAATTCAATATGACAATATCTCCGAACAATTTTCTCTATTCAGCCGGTTTCGTTGGGAACCAACCCCCTATCGTGAAATTTTTGTCTCACTGGGGCATAATGCGATCATTGACCCCAACCGCATAGGTCAAAATTTTCGCTCTTCAGGAACCTCTGTCAGCATTCGCCTTGGCCAAACCTTCCGGCTCTAGGCGCGCCGCCCCACACGCTCGACAAACCGCTCATAATCTTGCGGCGTATCAATGCCCGGTGCCGCGCTGTCAACAATCTCCACCGCAATACGGCCCCCTAATTCCAATATGCGCAACTGTTCCAACTTTTCGATCTGCTCCAAGCGCCCAAGCGGCGCCTTGGCAAAGCGCTGAAGGCTATCGCGTGAAAAAGCATAAATGCCGATATGCAAAAAATAGTCCTGTGGCCGCCTTATGGCCCCGCCATCATCCCGCGGATAGGGAGCCAGCGCCCGCGTAAAATAAAGTGCCTGACGTATATTGGCCTCATCGGGAGCAGATAAAATCGCCTTCACGCATGAGGGATCAGCCGGTGAACCATGCCCTTCCATTATATTTTCCGGAAAAGGACTAACCAAGGTTGAGGCCCAAATATCCTTTTCCTCTGTCATGGCTTTTCGATGCAAATCAATTAACCGGTCGATCATCGAGGGATCAATTTCCGGCTCATCCCCTTGTACATTGATGATTATATCGGCATCGAGCCCCCGCGCGGCCTCCGCGATACGCGCACTACCGCTCTCATGGTCTTTGGCGGTCAATACCGCTTTTGCCCCAAAAGACTGAACAGCCTCCATAATCCGCTCATCATCGGTAGCCACCAATATTTCATCCACATTCGCCCGAGATGCATTTTCCAAACAATGCTGAATTAGATATTTGCCGGTTTCTTTTAGCAAAGGCTTGCCCGGCAAGCGGGTTGATTGAAACCGTGCCGGAATGATGATCGCGGTTTTCATGTGTGCAGCCTTCCCTTTCCCAAAGCTGACAAAATAGCCAACAAAGTAAAAATTGCCCCATAGCCCAAAAAGACACCAGCGCTATTGGCTATCATATCAAACCAGTCAGGCTGGCGCGACTGCGTGAGGCCTTGCAATAATTCCAAGCCTCCGCTCCATAATAATAGCAAGGGGATGATAAGCCAGACGCGCTGCAATAGCCGCACATTTCCCCATCTGCCCATAGAAGCCAATAGGCCATAGGCCAAAAAATGGTTGATTTTATCCGCTTGCATCGCATCACCGAAGATCAGCTTTGCCAGCCATTCGGTTAAAAAACTTCCCCCCGGCACCTCTTGCGGATTGGCGATTAAGCTTAAAACCGTCACCACCCCCAACAAAGCCCAGAATAGCCAGAAAGCCGGTTTTTGCGTGCGTTGCACAAATTTTTCCATAATTCATCCACCCATTACCCACCGCCCCTAGCTATCGCTTCAAGCCATAGGAACCAGTAACCTTTATATGCTAGTGTTCTCGCCATGTTCAAATCGAAAGAGCGCATCACCAAACCGTCAAGCGACGAGGCCATTCCCTCGATCGGGCGCCAACGTGTCTATGCCATCGGCGATATTCATGGGCGGCGCGACCTTCTCGACCAATTATTAGAAAAAATAGACGCTGACGCTCAGGGCGATTCCTATCAACTCATCTTTCTTGGTGATTATGTCGACCGTGGTC
>JALWRV010000042.1 GCA_027080545.1 Parvularculaceae bacterium | reverse complement strand
GCTGTGCGTCGACATTTTTGCATGCCTTTTGCGCTTTTTCGATCGTGGTTTTCAAACTATTGATACGCAAATCCACCGGGGCGCGACGGGCAAAGGCACGCATTTCCGCCAGCGGGTCTTCAAACACCCTGTTGATGGCCGGCTCCATCCATTCGGGGAAATTGCCTTCTTGCCAGAGGGCTTTTGTTTGTTCGCCGCCATCTGCGCTGGTGAGGTTGGATCTTTCTTTTGCACTTAACCCCCCGGCCCCGTGGGGAGCTTGGGTCAGCTCTCGTTCTATATCTTCAACCGGCATTTTCCACACCAGAGCCAACGTGCCCAAAACCAAAGCGCGGGCACTATCATCATTCATTTGTGCATCAAGCAAAGCCCGGTGGCGTAGCGCATCCAGTGCCAATCCGGAGATCCAGGCACGGTCCTTCGCCCCCGCATAGCGGGCATTGCGGGCCCAATCTTTAAGGCAGATTTTCAACGGCACCCGGCGGGTGAGAAAATCTGTTAACACCTCAATGGTAGCGCTTATTTTTCCGGCGGCCTGCATGGGCCATGACATGGCAGGGTTTCAAAGGGCTGACAAGCACCGGGAATAGACTTTGGTGGGGTTAACCGAGCAGGCCAAAAGCCTGAAGCGAGCCGACCTCGCGTGGATCTTCGAGGAAACGCACCCCGACCATCACATGTTTTTGCCATGCCTTTTCCACCCGAACGATTTTTTTGTTGGAAATCATCAACAGATCAAATGTTGGGGGGGGCTGGAACAGGCCAGCAAGTTGTAACAGTGCGCCACCTTCGGAGATATTGCGTATGGTGCAATTAATGGTGGAGCTGTCATCGCCGGTCACGATTTTGGCCGCCTTCAGGGCACGATATCTTTTCGAACGCCACGCCCCGGGCAGCGTTAACTGCTCATCGGTTTTTTCTTTTAGCTGGGCTTTCATCTTTCATTCTCGTTTTTGTATACTACGGACACGCAAGCAACCTAAACGCGAATATTAAGAATAGGGTTAACAAAGCGACCAGAATTTTAAGGATAAATGACCGTTTATAGCCCTTCCAGCCCCAAAGCCTGTTGTTTTTTTCGGCTGAGACCGTTGGCGACGATTTTGTGCGAAGTCTTAATATAGTCTTTCAATGCCGCTGCACTTAGACCCGGCTGGTCGAAATATTGTATCCATTTCATCCCCCGCGATGCCAGATAGGGCGCGGGGCGGCACCCTTCTGTTTCGCGTAAAATCTCGAAAGCAATATCACTCACTTTGAACGTGACTTGATAAAACCCTTTGCGCGCCGGGTTTTTTTCAATTTCCTTGGCTGACGGATAGCCGGCAATGGAAAATACTTTACCCCCAACCTTCCACACATCAGAGCCGCCCCATTGCACCACATGGGTTGTCGCGGGCAGCGAACGGCAAAAATCATTCAAGGCCTTTTGATCCATTATTCTGGGTTATAGAAAAATTCTTCGCGGATGATCTGACCTTCCGGGTTGCAATGATAAACCCCAACTTCGGTCATTTTGGTTCGGGTGCCATCCATCCTATTGGTAACATCCATTTCAAAAATCACACTGAAGCGATCATTCCCATGCATAAAGGGGTGGGAGACCGAAGCGTCATGCACCTCAAAATTGCTGCGCCACCATTCATGTTTAGCCTTGATGGCATCAACCCCCTTCATTTCATTACTCTCTTCTCCGGGCATAGGCATGGCCTCAACAGAAATCGCGTCTGGCGCATAAAACGCCTCCAGCCCTTCCGTTTCGCGGCCCTCACGACAATAGCGCACAAGTTTATGGGCGGTGGCTTTGACTTTTTGATTGATGAAGCTTTGGTGCCTAGAGCCTTGGGGCATGGGGGGCTGTTCCTTCCTCACTTGGGATAGAATGAGTATAAAGAACATTTAGCGAACATGCAAATTTTATTTTGAGTTTTTAATAGGAACGCTAGGGGGGCTGGCTTAACGCTCCCTTGCCCAAAAGAACCATGCCCATCTCGAAGATGTGGTGGCCGAAGGCCAGCCTCGAAGGATGAGTAAGGAAGAGGTTTGTGCTCGTCTCCAGTAGAAAGAGGCGATAGAATGATTTATGCAATTTTTCGTCTATATCCTGAAATGTGATGATGGGAGCTATTATACGGGCACGCATCGTGGTGATGATTTAGAACATCGTGTTAATGATCACAATAATGGCCTGCGCAAAGACGCCTATACCTTCAAG
>JALWRV010000041.1 GCA_027080545.1 Parvularculaceae bacterium | reverse complement strand
GCACCGGCTTTAACCTTGCCAATGCGGGTAAACAATCGACCCAAGGTCTTGAGGTTGATGCCCGTTGGACACCATCCGATGCCTGGGAATTTACCTTCGCCGGTACTTTCATGGATCCGATCTATGACAGCTTTGTCGGCGCCGCTGGCCCATCCGGCCCGGTTGATCTTTCTGGCACCAAACCGGCTGGCGTCCATAACGCGTCCATATCGACCGGCGCCACATGGTTCTGGGAGCGGGATGGTTATGATGGCTTTGTCCGGGCTGACTATCTGTGGGAAGACAAGGTGCAGTTGGTTGAAAATGTTCCTTCCTCTGTCGCCTCCCGTGAGGTTAATGTGCTCAACGCATCGGCTGGTTTTTCCTCCGAAGGCTGGGATTTCATGATCTATGGTCGCAACCTTACCGATGATGGCTATCTCTTAAGTGCCTTCCCAACTGTGGCACAACAGGGCAGCTTCTCGGGCTATCCGAACCTGCCGCGCCAATATGGTATTACCCTGCGTAAAAGCTGGTAATCACCAACAAGGCCGATACGGCTAAGAAAAACGGGCCGACCCTTTTATAAGGGTCGGCCTTTGTTTATGCCCCTCCCATCCATTTGCAAAAATAGACGCCCAGCGCCCAAAAGTTTCGCTTACGTTAACAAAGCTCCCTCGCCCGTTAACCATAGGAAAATTTTCCCTTTACCGAATGTTCAACCCGCCCGCCTATTATAGGCCTCAAATGAGGGGCAGGCTCATGGCAAAAGATAAAAGGGCAGGATTTACGGTGCTAGGATTTTTTAACTCGCTTCATGCGCGAATGGTTTTACTTGTGATGGCGACCATGGGGTTCGTCACCATTTCTTATGCGGTTACGGATTCTTGGAATGCCACCCGCGAAGCGCAAGCCACCGCCTATGATAATTCCGTGGACCGTGTAGACCTTTTGGCGCGAGCCATTGAAGGCCATGTTCCCGAGGGTAATATCGAAGCTGCCAGCGATTTGCTTAATCGCGCGCTACAATTTGATGGTATTGATGAAGCCCATGTCATCTTCTTTGAAAGCATGAGACAGCTCGATCTCAGTGGTAAAGTTGAATCGATGGGAGAGGACCTCCTCTCACCAGAAGAAAATGCCATATTGTGGGGGGCCAATCGCTCCATCGTCGAAACCGAAAATGGTATTTTATTTTCCGAACCTCTGCTGGATAAAAACAATAATAATGTCGGTGTACTCAGCGTTTCTTACAAAATGCCTGACTTCCGGGCCATGGTTATTGCCGAAGTAAAGAGCCATCTGATGTCCGGTATTCCGGTGATGGCATTTGCCATTCTGGTCACCCTGTTTATTGCGCATCAAATTGCATCCCCCGTGGCGCGCCTGTCATCGGCAGCCAATCGTCTCGCCCATGGCAATTATGACACCAACATACCCATAAGAGGCACCACGGAGACCAGACGGCTCGGATTAGCCTTTAAGGAAATGGCTAGCCGGGTTGAAAGTTCGTTGGAGCGTGCAAAAAGCTCAGCGGAAATGGCCGAATCCGCCTCGCGGGCAAAATCGGAATTTCTCGCCAATATGAGCCACGAAATCCGTACCCCCATGAACGGTGTTATCGGCCTTACAGAAATTTTGCTCAATACCGACCTTGATGATCGCCAGCGCGAATTGGCCACCATCATTATGAATTCCGGATCTTCATTGATCACAATCATCAATGACATTCTCGACTTTTCCAAAATCGAGGCCGGTAAAATGCGCCTGGTCCCAGAGCCGTTTAATTTGCGCACTTCCGTGCAAGACGTGCTCTCTTTGGTGACCACCATCACCAAAGAAAAAGATATCGAATTGATGGTCGATTATGATGTTAATTTACCAGAAGGATTTATCGCTGACCCCGGCCGGGTGCGCCAAATTGTCACCAATCTGGTCGGCAATGCGGTAAAATTCACCGAGCGCGGCCATGTAATGGTGCGCGTGAGTGGTGATGTTGAAGGCGAAGGTGATGCCCAGCTGGCTCAAGTAAAAATCGAAGTTGAAGATACGGGCATTGGCATTGCCGCTGAAAAAATAGAAAAAATATTCGACAAGTTCGAACAGGCAGATAATACCTCTACACGGCGCTACCAAGGTACCGGCATCGGCCTTGCTATTTCTCGTTCGCTTGTCGAACTGATGGGCGGTCAGATGGGGGCCAAAAGCGCCATCGGCCAAGGCTCTACCTTCTGGTTCACTCTGCCT
>JALWRV010000040.1 GCA_027080545.1 Parvularculaceae bacterium | reverse complement strand
AATTTTTTGGCCACGGTTTTTGATGGCTTTGAAATGGGCTGCAAAGGCGCGATCCAATAGATTATAGCGGGCCATAATCACCTTGACCCCCTCCGTTTCGAGCGCTTTGCTCACATGGGGCGGTGTGGTGCACACACCGATGGCGCGAATGAGACCGTCTTGTTGTTGTTTTTGCAAAAGAGGCAGGGCTTGCTTTAATTGATCATCGCTGGGCCCATGGAGATAGAGAATATCGAGATAATCCGCGCCCAATCTTTCCAATGAGGTTTCGACATCGCGCTGCATTTGGTCGGGAGAAAAGTCTTTTACCAACTGACCGCCTCTACGCACGGTGCCGGTTTTGGAAGATAGGGTGATCTGATCGCGGGGTAGGGCGGCTTCTTTCAGACCACGCCCCAGACGGCGCTCCGCCTCGCCATCGCCATAAAAGCTGCCGCTATCAAAATGGCGCACCCCTAAAGCCATCGCTTCCAGCAACAGATCCAGGGCCCGTTTTTTTGAAAACCAGCGCTCCCCCCATGGGCCGGAACAGCCAAACCCCAAGCGGCGAATATTGTCGGGTGCGCTCATGGCGTTTTATTTTGCAATCGTCTCTAGGGCCAAAGCGTGTAACTCGCCCCCCATTTTGCCTTTCAAGGCCTTGTAGACCATCTGGTGCTGGGCAATGCGGGTTTTACCGGCAAAAGCGGCCGAACTGATGCGGGCCTGAAAATGATTATTGTCTCCGGCAAGATCAATAATCTCTACATCCGCATCGGGCAGGGCATCCAAAATCATTTGTTTAATCACATCGGCTTCCATGGCCATGGGGCTATTCTCCTGTGTCTGGCGATTGGCGATAAGGGGTAGAGTGGCCTCATGCATTTCAGCTAAATCTATCAGCCATAGGCGGTCATCGCCATCTAATATCAACTGATCGCCCCCAAAAACACCAAGCCGCGAGGCCTGTATACCAGCCATGGAGGCTTTCAAAATCAGATCATCAGCGGCTTCTGGGGCCAATGCTACCAACATGCGGGCCTGATCTTCGCCAAACCAAAAGGCGGCCTGACGCTCAGCAACCGGGGTGGTCAAGGCAAGCCCTTGCCCGCTGGCAAGGGCCATTTCGGCAGCGGCGACCAGCAGCCCCCCATCAGACACATCGTGGATGGCGTGGGGTGGGGTTTCATGGATGATCTTTTGGGCAAATTCGCCCAAGGCTTTTTCGGCGGCCAGATCCACCGGTGGCGGTGCCCCATCGGTGATATCAAACAGGTCGCGCAAATAAAGTGATTGGCCGAGCCAGCCTCGGGTGACGCCCAAAGCCACCAAAGCGTCAGCGGGTTTGGCTCCGTCCATTCTCATGGCCTTAGTGCTATCGGCCAACAAGCCCACAGCGCCAATGGCCGGGGTGGGGGGAATGGCCACCCCGTTGGTTTCATTATAGAGCGAGACATTGCCGGAAACCACCGGTGTCTCAAGTGCTGCGCAGGCTTCGGCCATGCCTTCAATAGCGTGGACAAATTGGCTCATTATCTCGGGTCGTTCCGGGTTGCCAAAATTCAAGCAATTGGTGATCGCCAAAGGCTTGGCCCCGGTGGTGCAGAGATTGCGATAGGTTTCGGCCACCGCCTGTTTGCCGCCTTCAAAAGGATCGGCCAGACAATAGCGCGGGGTGACATCGGTGGTAATGGCCAGAGCTTTGTCACTGCCGTGGATGCGGACCAAAGCTGCATCGCCGCCGGGAGTGATGATGGTGTCGCCCATGACCGTGTGATCATATTGCGACCAGATCCAACGGCGCGAACACAGGTCCGGGGTTTGTAGCATCAGCGCCAAGGTGGTGAGGATAGAATTGCCCCCGGCCTGTTCGGCCAGATTAACAGTTTCGGTTTCTATATCGCTGGAATAGTCGTCAATGGTCTGGGTCTTTTTCAGATTATCCAAAGCGGTGAGGAGGGGGTGGAGCGCGGTTTCGTCGACGCCGGGCCGCAGACGCACATAGATTACGCCGCTACCGAAATAGGGGGTGATGGCGACCATTTCCGCTTTGCCTTCGGGCAGGCTTTCGCGGGCCACGGTTTCGCAAAGGGCGTTTTTATCCGCCGCACTTTGATCCAAGGTTAGAATGAATGTGCCATTGACGAAGATTTGTTTGGGGTCTTCCAAGGCCTTGGCGGCGATTTTTGGCTCATAGGGGCGATCCAGATTGGGGGCATCATCAGCCAGTGGTGGCACCGGCATATCGG
>JALWRV010000039.1 GCA_027080545.1 Parvularculaceae bacterium | reverse complement strand
ATAATCCCGTTGGCTGGGGCTTCGCCATTATTAACTTCGTCTGGTGGATTGGTATCGGCCACGCAGGTACGCTTATTTCAGCTATTCTGCTGCTTTTCAATCAGGACTGGCGTACAGCGGTTAACCGTTTTGCCGAAGCGATGACTCTTTTTGCGGTCATGTGTGCGGGTATTTTTCCGCTTGTACACGTGGGGCGGCCCTGGGTGGTGTTTTTTATCGCGCCCTATCCGAACACCATGTCGCTCTGGCCTCAGTTTCGCAGCCCGTTGTTGTGGGATGTGTTTGCCGTGTCCACGTACTTTACCGTGTCCCTTCTCTTCTGGTACACGGGACTCCTTCCCGATCTGGCGACCCTTCGTGATCGCAGCAAGAAGGGGATAGGCCGGGTTATTTACGGTATCTTCGCTTTGGGCTGGCGCGGCTCGGCCCGGCACTGGTACCGTTATGAAATGGCGTATTTGTTGCTCGGTGGTATGTCGGCCCCACTGGTGGTTTCGGTACACACCATCGTTTCCTTTGACTTTGCGGTCAGTGTGGTGCCTGGCTGGCACACGACTATTTTTCCGCCCTACTTTGTTGCGGGTGCCATTTATTCCGGCTTTGCCATGGTGTTGACCATTATGATACCGGCACGTGTCTGGTTCGGAATGAGTGACTTTATTACTACCCGGCACTTGGACAACATGGCCAAGGTTATGCTGGCGACGGGCCTGGTCGTGTTCTACGGCTATTCCTGTGAGGTCTTCTATTCCTGGTACAGCGGCAGTGAATATGAGCGATTCATGATAGCAAACCGTATGGGTGGCCCTTATGGGTATGCTTATTATTGTTTGTTGTTTTGCAATGGGCTTACGCCCCAGACCCTGTGGTTCAAGTGGGTCCGCACCAATCCGATTCCACTGTTTATCGTTACCATCATTGTTAACATCGGGATGTGGCTGGAACGCTACGTTATCGTTGTGGTCAGTCTTACCCGCGATTACCTGCCGCAGGCGTGGGGCGAATACTCGGCAACGGTTTTCGACTGGGCCGAATATGTGGGGTCGATTGGGCTCTTTCTCTTCATGCTCAGTCTTTTTGTGAAGTTTCTTCCCATGATTTCGATATTTGAATTACGCCTTCAGCAGCATCAAATTGACAAGGGCGAACTGCGGTAGCCGATAGTACTGGTCATCGGTTGCACGAAATATTAACGTAGGATTATAGGTACGAGATGTCAAATCACGGACACGAAGACGACGCACCGCAGGTACACGGCCTGATCGCGGAATTTGACGATCCAGACACGCTGTTGGAAGCGACGGCCAAGGCTCATGAGGCGGGTTACCGTACGATGGATGCCTTTGCGCCCTACCCTGTACACGGTTTGGCCGAGGCGATGGGTGTTCGCAAGACGGCGGTATCCTTTTTTACCTTGTGTGGCGGTTTGACGGGTGCCGCCACGGGTTTCGGTATGCAGTATTTTGCGTCGGTGATCCATTATCCCTATAGCATAGGGGGTAAGCCGCTGGATAGCTGGCCCTCCTTCATACCGATTACCTTCGAGCTGACCATTCTTTTTGGGGCATTTGCGGCCTTTGGCAGCATGTTGCTCCTTAATGGTTTGCCCCGCCCCCACCACCCTGTTTTTAATGCGAAGCGTTTTGAGCGGGCATCGAGTGACGGATTTTTTCTGTGCATCGAGAAGACCGATGTGCAGTATGATACGGAGCAGAGGAAGGCCTTCCTGGAGGGCCGGGGGCCTGTGGAAGTGTCGGAAGTGCTGGAGTAGGCAGGATAGGAACCGCACCCGCTGGAACGAACGGCGGACAAACAAGTTGGAACTGATGATTAAATCCAAGAACATCACAGCGGCCCGCTATTGGCGTGTTAACAAAGCCGTGCTTGCGTTGCTGGCGGTATACAGCGTTGTACTGCTTGGTTGCCACCAGGATATGTGGAATCAGCCTCGCTACACCGCCTTACAGCAGAACACTTTTTTTGCGGATCATGCTGCGGATCGACTTCCCCCCGAGAATGTGGTTCCCTACGATGGCATACGCCGTTCCTGGACGGACCCCGTGTTTCAGACCTTGACCGGGTCCCCCGTTGTTCCCAGCGTGTTGGACGATGGTTTTCGTACCGGTAAGGTGGGCGACGGCT
This sequence comes from Parvularculaceae bacterium, assembly GCA_027080545.1. Taxonomy (GTDB): domain Bacteria; phylum Pseudomonadota; class Alphaproteobacteria; order Caulobacterales; family Parvularculaceae; genus S012-90. Next base: position 90 of record JALWRV010000039.1, on the reverse strand, counting down.
TTATTGCGGACAACTATTTTGAGGTGACCTTGCCGCTGCTCAAGCGGGGTCAGCAACGTTTTGATGCCCTCTGTTCGCACTGTCATGGGG
>JALWRV010000038.1 GCA_027080545.1 Parvularculaceae bacterium | reverse complement strand
CTGGAGCATGCCGCCCCTTATATTGTTTGCAATGAAGAGACCCGGTTTTTAGCCGCCGAGCAAATGCGCCAAATTGGCCGTAAAGACACAAAGATTGTGCTTGAGCCAGAGGGGCGCAACACCGCGCCGGCCATTGCGCTGGCGGCCTTGGAGGCCTGCCGCGAGGGGGAAGACCCTGTGTTGCTGGTTATGCCTTCGGATCATAAGATCAAGGACCATGCGGGTTTTGTGGGGGCGGTTGAGACGGCAACCGCGCTGGCGTTGTCGGGGCATCTGGTGACCTTTGGCATTGTGTCTGATGGCCCTGAAACCGGCTATGGCTATATTCGGCGCGGGGCGGCATCGGGAGAGGCCTTCGTCATTGAAAGCTTTGTGGAAAAGCCGGACCTTATAACCGCCGAGAGATATGTGGCGGATGGCCGATATTACTGGAACAGTGGCATGTTTGTGTTTCGGGCGCGCCGGTATCTTGAGGAGCTGGAAAAGTATCGGCCTGATATCGCCTCCGCCTGCCGCACAGCCTTTGAAGGGCGGAGCGAGGATTTTGATTTTCTTCGTTTTGATGCGGATAGTTTCCGCGCTTGCCCTGACGAGTCCATAGATTATGCGGTCATGGAGCAGACCCAAGCCGCGGTTGTGCTGCCGCTTGATGTGGGCTGGAGCGATATTGGCTCTTGGGCCGCGCTCTGGGATATTTCGGAAAAAACCCCTGAGGGCAATTGCGAGATTGGCGATGTTGTCAGCCTTGACGGCGCGGGCAATTACATCCATGCCAATAGCCGGATGGTGGCGACACTCGGGTTGGAAAACATGGTTGTGGTTGAAACCAGCGATGCGGTTTTTGTAGCCCCGAAGGCGCGGGTGCAAGAGGTGAAGCGGCTGGTGGCGCAGCTTGAGCGCGAGAACCGTAGCGAGCACCGGCACCATCGCGAGGTTTATCGCCCGTGGGGTAAATATGATTGTGTTGATGCTGGCGGGCGCTATCAGGTTAAGCGGATCACGGTTCATCCGGGGGCCAAGCTTTCGGTGCAAATGCACCATCATCGGGCGGAGCACTGGGTGGTGGTGCGTGGCACGGCCAAGGTATTGCGTGGCAAGGAGACGATTGTGTTGAGCGAAAACGAGTCTATTTACATTCCGCTTGGAGAGGTGCATGCGCTGGAAAACCCGGGCAAGATCCCGCTTGAGCTGATCGAGGTTCAGTCGGGGAGCTATTTGGGTGAAGACGACATTGTGCGCCTGGAGGACCGATATGGGCGGGTGTAAAGCGGAGCGGCATATGTTGCCTTATCGTATCATGCCGGATTTTTCCGGTTTTATAATCATCCACGGGCCTGTAAGTTGAGAAACAACCCATGATCTCGCGTTGTGGCGCCCCATCAGAGCGGTTAACGCTAAATTTAGCATATGCGGGATCACGACCTAAACACCCTTCCTAAATCTAAAGGACAGCACTAAATGTTAGAAAATTCTACAATTTTGATAACGGGAGGCACCGGCTCGTTTGGCAATTCTTTCGTGCCGATGACGCTCAAAAAGTACAACCCTAAAAAAGTCATCATTCTTTCGCGCGACGAGATGAAACAATGGGAGATGGCCAAGGGCTATAAGGATGATCCCAGAGTGCGGTTTTTTATCGGCGATGTGCGGGACCGGGACCGTTTGTATCGGGCGCTGGACGGGGTTGATTATGTGGTGCATGCAGCGGCCACCAAGATCGTGCCGACGGCAGAGTATAACCCGTTTGAATGCGTAAAAACCAACATCAACGGGGCGGTGAATTTAATTGATGCCTGCATTGATAAAGGCGTTAAGCGCGTGGTGGCCTTGTCAACCGACAAGGCCTCAAGCCCGGTTAATCTGTATGGCGCAACCAAGCTGGTATCGGACAAACTGTTTGTTGCTGGCAATGCGTATTCCAATGAGCATGGCACCTCGTTTTCGGTGGTGCGCTATGGCAATGTGATGGGCTCGCGCGGCTCGGTGATCCCGTTTTTTATGTCGATCAAGGATCAAGGCGTGCTGCCGATCACCGACCCACGGATGACCCGCTTCATGATTTCGCTGGAACAAGGTGTCGAGCTGGTTTGGCGCGCGTTTGATGACATGTTGGGCGGCGAGGTCTATGTGAAGAAAATCCCGTCAATGAAGGTGACGGAAATTGCCAGCGTGATAAATGCGGACGCCAAACAAGAGGTGGTCGGCATACGCCCCGGCGAAAAGTTACACGAA